>NZ_JBGMEL010000004.1:0-258657 GCF_041447225.1 Microbulbifer echini
TTCAGCTCGCGCGGTTTAACCCGACAAAAATAGTCTCCAGCGCATCCTCCCTCAGAGCTTTTTTACACTCCACCTCTAAAAATATTCCCCAAAAAAACCTCGACACAAAACCGGAAAAGTACCGATAGCACGCCCGTAAAAAGTAGAAATTACCCCAGTGATTAATCGATGGATTTTTAAGCATTACCGAGAACACCTGTAACCGCGGGGCCTGTAGCGGATTTATTCGAGTTATGCACAAGTCTATCCAGGCTTTCTGTTAATAACGCGCCCCTGTGGAAATCTGCGCAAGAGGCGCTGCTTTTTTACCCGTCTTTTACGGAGCCACGGAAAGACAGGGCTGAGAGGGGATATCCCGGAGTTATGCACAGCTCTATCCATGGTTTCTGTTGGTAACCACCGGGAAAATAAAAGTGGAGAGGGAAATTGAAGATAAGCTGACGGTCGACTTGTGGGTAAGTGGGTGGCCACTCAGTCATGAACCCATAGTAGTAAAGTGGCAAGGTGTTAAGGCCCATTTAACTATACTGTTAGCCGATAGGAGGCTACTTAGCTATTCCGACATGAATCCCCTCCCCTGTAGTAAATATCGTGAGGTACTGAAATGCGGTTGTTAATCTCCTATAGCCTTGCCCTGTTGCTTTTGTGTACAGGAAGTGTTGTGGGTGCGAATACTTTGATCGTAGGCAATAAATATGAGGGAACAGTCAGCTTTATCGATCTTGAAAACGGCGAAGAGATCAAGCGACAGGAAACTGGTGGGTCACCGCATGAGCTCATTCTATCCCCAGATAAGTCCAAGGTTGTGGTGGTTTCCTATTTGGAGGATGGCTATGTGGGAGAAGAGCTCAATGTCTTTGATGTGCAGACTGGGAAGCGCACAAAAGTTATTGATATCAGTCCTCACATGGGCCCCCACGGCATCATGTGGTTGGGCGATAGCGAAAACTTGATCGTGACCACCGAAGAGACTCACGATGTGATCAAGGTGAATGTGGTTTCGGGAAAGGTATTGAGCTCTGTCTCAACAGATCAGATTGGTAGCCATCTACTGGCGTTATCTCCAGATAACAAAACCGCCTATGTCACCAGTCGAGGCTCGGATACCTTCAGTGTGATCGATACGGAGAATATGAAATTAAAAAGTACCCTTCCAGCTGGGGATGGCCCCGAGGCGGTATGGGTCAGCCCGGATGGAAAAGAGCTGTGGATTGGTAATAACCGCTCGAAAAATATCTTCATTTACGACACCGATACAATGAAAAAGATAGACACCATCGATGTGGGTTATCTTCCCATCCGAATACAGTTCCACCCGAATGGAGAACAGGTTGCGGTTGCAGATCTGCAGGGAAATCGTGTTGTCATCTACGATGCCGCTACGCGTAAAGAGTTGAAGAGTATTGATTTACAAGCTGCCGCAGCGCGTGAGCCAGCTTCACTCCTCTTTTCTCCCGATGGCAAGTTCTTGTTTGTAGGTTCTCAGAGAGACGGAAAAGTGGTGGAAATCGATACTGGGGAATGGTCTATCAAGAGAATTTTTAGGGCGGGTCAGGGCTCGGATGGTTTGGGATGGAGCCCAGTAAAAGTCCAGCCCTGACGGAGCACATTCAAAATGTATGCTATTGATTATGCCTGATTAATTTCTTACTAATTAGCTAATAATATTAGAGGGAAATAGTATAAATCATCAGGTCTTGAGACTTGCCATCTATGGTGGAATAAGCAGGTATGGTGTCGCTGTGAATTCCTCCGGCCCGCTTGGCGACGGCGATGCTGGCCGTATTCTCTGATAAGCAGTGAATATTCAAGTGAAGGATGCCCCACTTATTTCTAAGCTGCTCACAAATTGTTGTGACTACGTTTGTCATAATACCTCGGCCCTGGCAATGAGCGGAGAGCCAGTAACCGATTTCTGCACTCTTCTCTTGTCTATTAATTTCTTTAATGCCAAAAATTCCGGAGAGCGTGTCGTCGCAGATGATTTTATACCAGACCGCTCCACCACGTTTACTGTGTATGCGTTGCTGTATGTATTGCCTGGTGGAATCCAGGTCCTTTACGGATTTTACCCAGTATAGGTATTTATTCAGTAAAGCACGGTTGGCTTCTATCAAATGAAAGAGCGCTTGAGCATCCTGCTCAACAAGCGGTGTTAGGTGGATATTACCTGTTATGGCTAGTCGCATGTGGGATTTACTCCTTTGCAATTAATTGCTCTTTTTCATTTAGTATTCCAGGCATCCGGTCGGAATACATGTGGTGTAGAGAACACTTAAGTGTCCAGCATGAAGGTCACAGGCCCATCATTGAGTAGAGATACCTGCATATCCGCAGCAAAAATACCGCTGGCCACTGGGGCAAACTGGGAGCGCGCGCGCTCGAGAAAATAATCATATAGACCCTCGGCATGCTGTGGGCTGGCACCTCGGCTGAAGCTGGGTCGCATACCTCGTTCTGTTTCAGCCACCAGAGTAAACTGGCTGACTACCAACAGTCCGCCACCGGCCTGTTGCACATTCCGGTTCATACGCCCGTTTTCATCGGGAAATATTCGGTAATTCAACACTTTATGCAGTAGCTTATCGGCGCTTTCACGGTTGTCCCTGGACTCCACACCAAGGAGCAATAAAACACCTAGCTCAATGGCGCCAACAGACTCTCCGGCCACTTCTACGCGGGCGTGGCTTACCCGTTGGATCAATCCTTTCACCTCAGTTCTGCCCCTCTCTCTGGAACCCAGTGGGTAAATCGCCTAGATTAGCGGACTGATTCATGCAGAGAAACAGAGAATACGGTATGAAGAGACGGTTATTGACGTTTCTGGCTGGGGCCCTGGCCACAGCCAGTGTGCAGGCAGCGGACAACTACCCAAAGAGCCAGGCTATCGAACAGGTAGATAAGTACTTTGGTGTTGAGGTTGCCGACCCTTATCGCTGGCTGGAAGCCACCGACACAGCGCCGGTGAAGAACTGGGTCGAGGCGCAGAATGGGTATACCCTACCGCGCCTGAAGGCCCTGCCAGGCTGGCAGAAAATCAATGACCGTCTTACCGAGCTATGGCGTTATGAGCGTTATGGTGTGCCCTACAAGAAGGGCGGTAGCTATTACTACGACTACAACAACGGAGATTGGGATCAGAACATTTTCTACCGCACCGGGAATCTCCTCGGAGAGGGCAAAGCTGTCCTCGATCCACGCACCCTGAGTGATGATGGCACCATTGCGGCCAAGCGTCTGCAAGTCAGTCCGCAGGGGCGTTACCTCGCCTACGGTATCTCCGATGGTGGAACTGACTGGACCGACTATCGTATCCGCGATTTAAAGACGGGTAAGGACCTGAAGGAGCAGCTGACGGGTATCAAGTTCAGTGCTGCCAGCTGGGCGCCTGACGAATCCGGTTTCTACTACAGCCGCTACCCATTCAATAAGGATGGCAGTGCCGATGATACTAAGCAGGTAGCCGTCTATTTCCACCGCCTGGGAGATACCCAGGAGCGCGACCAATTGGTTTACCGCATTACTGACCACCCTACCCGTAACCCAGGGGCCGAGGTGAGCGACGATGGAAACTACCTGCTTTTCGGAATTTTCGATGGCTATGATTCCAATGCCTTCTACTACCGCGACCTGCGCAATGACAGTGGCAAGGTGGTTAAGCTGCTGGATGACTGGGATGGCCTTTACCAGTTTCTCGGCAATCAGGGGAATACCTTTTTCTTCAAAACCAGCGCGGGCGCGCCACTGGGGCGGGTGATTGCAGTCGATCTGGACAAGCCTCAACGCAAGCATTGGCGAGACTTGGTGCCGGAGGCGGACAGCGCCCTGCAGAGTGCCAGCTATATCGGTGAGCGCTTTGTGCTGCATTACCTGGAGGATGCCAAATCGCGGGTGCTGGTCACTGATACCGACGGTAAGGAGCAGTATGAGTTAAAACTGCCTGGTGTGGGATCGGTTAAGGGCTTTTACGGTGAGCCGGACGGGGTGGAAACCTTTTACTCTTTCTCTAATTTCATCACTCCACCGAGTATTTACCATCTGAACGTGCAGACTGGCGAAACCAAGCTGTTTAAGCAGCCGGAATACGCCGCAGACTTCTCCGGCCTCACGGTGAGCCAGCACTTTTATAAGAGTAAGGACGGTACTCGTATCCCCTTGTTCCTGGTGCATAAGAAGGGAATGAAACGCGATGGCTCTAACCCAACGTTGCTTTATGGATACGGTGGTTTCAATTCGGCTCAGCTACCGCGCTTCTATAACCGCTTTGTGGGCTGGCTGGATATGGGGGGCACCCTGGCCCTGGCCAATCTACGGGGTGGCAGCGAGTACGGTGACGCCTGGCATCAAGCGGGGACCAAAACCCAAAAACAGAATGTCTTCGATGACTTTATTGCCGCTGCGGAGTGGCTAATCGAAGAGAAGGTTACCTCTCCGCGGAAGCTGGGTATCAGTGGGCGCTCTAACGGCGGTTTACTCGCCGGTGCAACCCTGGTGCAGCGCCCGGAGCTGTTTGCCGCCGCACTGCCGGTAGTGGGCGTGCTGGATATGCTGCGCTATCACACGGCCTCCGCGAATGCGCGTCAGTGGTCGAGTGACTATGGATTGAGTGAGAAGCGCGAGGAGTTTACGGCGCTACATGCATACTCTCCGGTGCACAATACCCGCGAGGGCACCTGCTACCCAGCGACCCTGATTACGACCGCAGATCGCGATGATCGGGTCGTACCCTGGCATAGCTACAAATTCGCCGCTGCCCTGCAGGGAGATCAAGGCTGTGAGAAACCCATATGGCTCGCAGTAGAGACCCGTGCAGGCCATGGTGCCGGCAAACCGGTGTGGATGCAGGTGGAAGACTTCGCCAACCAATGGAGTTTCCTTGCCTACCAACTGGGTATGAAAATCGAGTAATCTCCCTCCTGATAACCCGGCGGGTAAACAGCTTGCCGGGTGTCTTTCTTGAACCGACTGCACCGTATTTTCGTGCGGCGGTCTACTCTGCCGGAGCAGCGGTACTGTCAGCCGGTTTACCCTCCCGGAGTGCGGAGGTTTCGACAGAGTATGTCACTGGGTATGAATAAAAAAATAATCATCCGGTGGATTTATGAAACATGCATTTGTGACCGGAGGCAGTGGCTTCCTCGGTGCGAATTTGGTTGAGCAACTCAAAGCCGATGGTTGGCGGGTAACCGCTATGCACCGTCGTACCTCTAATACCGATAGGTTACGCTCCATGGGGGCGGAACTGGTCGAGGCCTCCCTGGACGATCCCGATTCTCTACGCACGGCGATCCCCGATCATATTGATGCGCTTTTCCATATGGCGGCCAATACCAGTATGTGGCGTGGTGGCAATGCCCAGCAGTGGAAGGACAATGTCGAGGGTGCGGCGAATATTGCGCAGGTGGCCAGGGAGAAAAAAGTGGGTCGTATGATCGTGACCAGCTCGATTTCCGCCTACGGATATCACAGGGAAACCATTACCGAACAGAGTGAAAAGCTGGCTGATGACCCGCGTCATCACTACCTATATACCAAGAAGCGCGAAGAAATTGCGGTGCGCAATGAAATTGACAAGGGGCTGGATGCGGTATTTCTGAACCCCTGTGCCGTGGTGGGTAAATACGATACCAGCAGTTGGGCCCAGACCTTTTTTCTGATCGATAAAAACCAGCTTCCCGGTGTGCCGCCGGGCTGGGGTTCTTTTTGCCACGCCGGGGCGGTGGTGCGGGCACACATCAATGCGGTCGAAAAGGGTCGCTGTGGTGAGAACTATATCCTCGCCGGCACCGATGCCAGTTTCCTGGAGTTTTTTGGGAAAATTGCCGAGTTGTTGCACAAGCCGGTGCCCAAGCGCACCACACCCGCCCTCGCAATTCAGTCCATTGCTTGGATTTCTGACCTCTGGTCGCGGGTGAACGGGCACGAACCGATAATTACCCCCGAGAAGGCCACTCTGGTGACTCGCCGGGTTGTGGCCAATAGTGCTAAGGCCGAGCGGGAGCTGGGATATCAATCGACGGTGGCGCTGGATACTATGTTGTGCGAATGTCGCGACTGGTTGGTAGAGCAAAATTTATTGGAGTTACAGTGAATCGCAGTAATATTATTCTTATCCTGGTCTCTTTGTTGTTGGTCCTGCAATTAATCCAGCACTATTTCTTTTCCGGGGCGCAGTAGCGCCCTGCCACAGTCATATTTTTTTACTGGTATCGTTTGGATAATTATTCGGCGGTGTCGCTGTATAAAAATCACAGGCATTTAGATTGGGGAGTAATTTATGGAAGAGAAGCGTTGTGGCTGGTGTCTGTCCAGCCCCCTGTATCAGCGCTACCACGATGAGGAGTGGGGCTTTCCGGTGACCGATGAGGCAATCCTGTTTGAGTTTCTTTTACTGGAGGGGGCGCAGGCGGGACTATCGTGGATAACCGTATTGAACAAGCGGGAAAATTACCGACGGCTTTTTGATAATTTCAATGCGGAAAAAATTGCGCGCTATACGCCGCGGAAAATAGAAAAGCTACTGCAGGACCCAGGTATTATTCGCAATCGCCTAAAGGTGGAGTCCGCGGTAAAAAATGCCCGCGCGACCCTGGCGCTGAAGGAAAAGGGACAGACACTTGCTGATTTTCTCTGGCAGTTCACCGACGGTCGGGTCATTGTGAATAACCCGCGTTCCCTCGAGCAGGTGCCCGCCAGTACACCGACCTCCGATGCCATGAGTAAGGCGCTGAAAAAAACTGGCTTCAGTTTTGTTGGTTCCACAATCATGTACGCGCATATGCAGGCAACTGGTATGGTGAACGACCACCTCGACTCCTGCCCCGCACACCAGCGCTGCGTGGACGAGGCAACAGCCTTGGGACTCCTATAGATCGGAAGTATGGACCTGAGATTGCAAACGAGGGTTTGACCGTGTGGTTTTGTAATCGGCGTAACTCGCCCTCTTAATTCCTGTAAACACGGCCGCAATCCTGGGCTCCACCGCTTAACCCGAATACTCGGCTCGCAGAAGAGTCAGTTCGGTATGGACTAAAAGGTGAAATCTTCTCCGGTTCCTCCGCTCGACGCATAGATATGGCGTTTGGAAGTAGCCGAATCGACAGGCCGATCATTTCATGTCAAAGTGATCGGCGTTTTTTTGTACAATTTTTGATCGAGATAGGAAAATGCCGATTAAACTGAACAACCCTTTGATCCCCAGTCTGCTGGCTGTCGCTATCCTCGCGGGCTGTCAGGGCGATAAGAGCGCTCAGGCGGGCGCGAATACCGACAAGACCCAGAGCGCCGTTGCTGAAGTACCGGCTACAGTTGACGCCGTTGCCGAAACCAAGCGCCTGACCGAGTGGTTGGACGCGCGCTACGAAGAGCAGCTGCAGTTCAGCCCTATGCAGCTCTCCTATCTTGGTCGCAAAGAGCAGTACGACCAGATCGATGATATGAGTGAAGCCGCCGAGGCGCGCAAACTGGCCTGGATGGAAAAGACGGTTGCCGAACTGAAGAAGAACTTCGATTACGGTAAGTTGAGCCAGGAGGGGAAAACGTCCTACGATATTTGGATCTATCAGTTTGAACAGGCCAAGGCCGACGAGCCCTTCAAGCGCCATGGCTATATTTTCGAGCAGATGGGTGGGGTACAGTCACAGCTGCCGAACTTCCTGCTGAATTTCCACAAGGTGGAGAATATCGAGGATATGCAGGCCTATATCGCCCGTATCGGCGGTATTTCCCGTGCGATCAACCAGCTGCGCGAGCGCGCCGAATTGTCTGCCAAAGAGGGTATCCGTCCGCCACGCTTTGCCTATGAGGGTGCTATCGAGCAGTCCGGCAAGTTGATCGCCGGCGCCCCTTTCAGCGATGGCGATGATGCGCCCCTGTGGACCGGAGCAAAAGGTCAGATAGCCGAGTTGCTGGAAGCCGGAAAGATTGACCAGAAGCAGGCCGATAAGCTCACTGCGGATGCGCGCAAGTCTCTGGAGAGCGAATTCCTGCCAGCCTACGAGGCCTTGATTGCCTGGTTGAAGAAAGACATTCAGAAAGCCTCTGCGGAACCACAGGGAGCCAGCAGCCTGCCGAATGGCATGGCCTACTACAACCAGCGTCTGGCCAATACCACCACTACTAGCCTGACAGCCGATGAGATCCACAATATCGGCCTCAAGGAAGTGGCGCGTATCCGCGAGGAGATGGAGACCATCAAGAAGCAAGTGGGCTTCGAGGGTAGCCTGCAGGATTTCTTTACCTTTATCCGTGAAGATGGCCAGTTCTACTACCCCAATACCGAAGATGGTCGCCAGGGCTACTTGGATGACTCCACGGCTTTCCTCGACAATATCACCAAGGAATTACCGGAATATTTCGGCCTGTTGCCCAAGGCAGAGCTGGTGGTGAAGCGAGTGGAATCTTTCCGCGAGCAGGATGGCGGTGCCCAGCACTATTACCCAGGCACCCCGGACGGTTCCCGCCCGGGTATCTACTATGCGCATCTGTCCGACATGAGCGCTTACTCCACTACCGATATGGAGACCGTGGCCTACCACGAGGGTAACCCAGGTCACCATATGCAGATCTCCATAGCCCAGGAGCTGGAGGGTATTCCGCAGTTTCGCACCCAGGCGCACTTCACCGTGTATGTAGAGGGCTGGGCGCTGTACTCCGAGAAACTGGCTAAGGAAATGGGGGCCTTCGAAGATCCCTACAATCTGTTTGGTCACCTGACCGCCGAAATGTGGCGTGCCATCCGCCTGGTTGTGGATACTGGTATGCATGCCAAGGGCTGGAGCGAGGCGCAGGCGGTTGAGTACTTCCTGGAGAACTCCGCGATTCCCGAAACCGCAGTGCGCTCAGAAGTTCGCCGCTACCTGGTATGGCCGGGTCAGGCAACCGCTTATAAAATCGGTATGCTGAAAATTCAGGAACTGCGCAAGCAGGCCGAAGAGCAGTTGGGCGATAAGTTCGATATCCGCGGTTTCCACGATACCGTACTGGGCGGTGGCGCTCTGCCGGTGCCGGTTCTGGAAAGCCGCGTGGCCGCCTGGGTCGGCTCCGTTAAAAGTGCCTAAAGGCAAGACAAACCGTTAAGGAAAAGCCGGGCATTGCCCGGCTTTTTTATTGGGTGGATTTTCACCCCGCCTGTTGAACTTTCTATTTATCAGTTTGTTTTTCCCGATTTTTTGAAGGTGATAGTATGGATAGTCGAATTTACGACGCGCCAGAGGCCGACCTGAGTAATGAGGCGCTCGGAGGAACAGAATTTTATGTGGTATCGAACACCAAGTTCCTGGTGCTGTATTTTGGCACATTCGGCATTTATTCTATTTATTGGTTTTATCGTCACTGGAAAGAATATAAAAGGGCCAGTGGTGAAAGTATGCTGCCGGTTATGCGTGCGATATTTTCCGTCATTTTTGTCTACCCTTTATTTTTAACCATACGGATCCGCCTCGAAGAAACGCAAAAGCGTTATAAATGGCGGCCAAAACTCATGGCGGTTATTTATATCGTGGCTACTCTGCTCAGTTTTTTGAGTGAGCGCTTATCATCGGTTTCTGCGGAGTTGATAGTTCTGGATTTTGTTAGCCTGGTTATGATGCCTGCTATTGCACTGCCACTTTTGTCTGCGCAGAAGGCCGCAAATGTTGCCTGTGGAGATATAAAGGGTAAGTCCAATAAAAAATTAACGTTGTTAAATTTTATTTGGTTGTTGGTCGGCGCCATGTTTTGGGGATTGTTTACGTTAGGCGCTTATATGATTTTTTCTGGAATATAGATAAGGATTTTGAATGAAAAAAATTACCATATTTATTTGTGTTTTTATTGCTCAAGTCGTCGCTTTGCCAATTGGAGCCGAAACGGTTTCCCGAGTCTCTCCTACCGAAATTACCGTGCGTGCCAAAGCCAAGGATGCCAAATTTATTGGCTCCTCCATTGGGGGTGCCATGGTTATTATCCGCGCGGCGGATACCGGAGAAATCCTCGCGAGGGGGCTGACCCAGGGGAGCACCGGTGATACCGGCAAGATTATGCAGACTCCGCGCGAGCGCCATGTGCCTATCGCCGAGGGAGCGGCAAAATTCACGGCTAAACTCGATATCCGCGAACCGGTATTTCTCACCGTTGAGGTGCTGGCGCCCTATATCAAGAAGCAGGCGCGTGTGGTGGCTCAGACCCAGACCTGGCTGGTGCCCGGTAAGCCGATCACTGGTGAGGGACTGATTGTAGAGATACCCGGTATGGTAGTGGGCCTGCTCAGTCCGCAAACACACCTCTATACGGGGCTGGATAAGAGTCCGTTTGAGATCCGCGCTAATGTGGTCATGATGTGCGGCTGTTCACTTACCGCCGGAGGTCTCTGGGATGGCAGTAAGATCGAAGTCACCGCCCTAATCAAAAAAGATGGGGCTGATTTCGCCACAATACCGCTAAAAATCCAGGACACTATGAATACTTTTAGTGCCCCCTTCGCGACGGACTTGCCCGGTGTGTATGAAATACTGGTTTATGCCTATGACGCTAAGACCGGCAATACCGGAGTCGACCGAGGCAGCTTTATTGTGAAATAAAACTAGGGCATGGATAGGGGCGTAGCAAGAAGGCAGGTATGAACACTGAATTCGGCTGCGAACTTAGTCAGGTTTATTTAAGCTCTGTGCCACTAGGGTTTTATTAGGCTGAGCCTACAACATGAAAGACGAGGACAAAAAGGCTGAGGCGCTGTCCCGGCGTGCGTTGCTAGAGGAACACCGCCCCGAGCGTATTCACGCCAGATTGGGGCAGGCACCGAGGTCCCAGCGGGTCTCCGATTTTGTCCTTGGGGCTATTGATGGCTGCGTCACCACCTTTGCCATAGTGGCCGGTGCCTTCGGTGCCGGTTTTTCAGAGTCGGTGGTGCTGGTGATGGGCTTTGCCAACCTGATGGCCGATGGTTTTAGTATGGCGGTGAGCAACTACGAGGCGGTCAGTGTTGAGCGAGAGCAGGCGGACGCAGCCGCCCGCACCGAGGGTGAACATATAGCGTTGGTGCCGGAGGGGGAGCGCGAGGAGATTCGGCAGATTTTCCAGCGCAAAGGATTTCACGGGCCCGTATTGGGTGAGATTGTCGCCACGATTACCGCAAACCGCCAGCTGTGGATCGAGACCATGTTGGCGGAGGAGTATGGTATCAGTCGTGCGACGCGCAGGCCCCTGGGCAGTGCCATGATCACATTTATTGCGTTTATTGGTGTCGGCGCTATACCGCTATTGCCCTATCTTTTTCCACCGCTCAGCTTAACCGAGCAGTTTTATAGCAGCTCGGCTCTGGCGGCCTGCACCTTCTTGGCTATCGGTCTGTGTAAGGGCCTGGTATTTTCCCAAAGGGCTTGGTTGGCCGGTCTCAAGACCTTGGTTTTTGGTAGCGGGGCCGCCGTGCTGGCGCTCGCCGTCGGATTCTTCCTGCGCGGTTTTATTGCCTGACACGAACTGTTAGCGCTTTGTCTCTCGGCGAGATGTTTTCGGCCTACCGCCATCAAGCCGCCACCACCCGGTTGCGGCCACTGTTCTTGGCGCGGTACATACGTTTATCGGCCTCCGCCAGTAGCTCATTGTGCGAGTTGCCGCTGCCATCTACGACACCAAAGCTGATGGAGACCTTAACCGGTTGTACATAGCGGCGGCTAAGGGCCTCCACTTTGCGGCGCAGTTTTTCCGCTAGCACGCTACCGCCGCGCATGCCGGTATTGGGTAATAGCAGCAGAAACTCCTCCCCACCCCAGCGCGCGACAATATCTTCGGAGCGGGTGTTGTCCCCGAGGATTTTGGCCACGTCCTGCAATATGCGGTCGCCGAAGGCATGGCCGTAGGTGTCGTTAATACTTTTGAAGTTGTCCAGGTCGCCGATCAATACCACATAGCGCCCCTGCTGCTCTTTGTTACGCCGCTCCAGGTCGTGGATAGCGCGGTAGGCCTCACGGCGGTTGGCGAGCCCGGTGAGGGCGTCGGTCGAGGCATTTTTTTCCAGCTCGCCGGTCAGGCGCTCGAGCAACTGCTGAGTGTGGTGGCGGCTGCTGTCGAGTAGCGCGGTGAGCGCGGTGAGTGCGCCAAACACCGCGATAAAGCGCGCGCGGTAGGCGGTATCGTATTCCGCGGTCAGGCCGGGAAAATCGGGATAGAAAAGGGCGGTGGCCGTCACTAGGCCGATGGCAATAAGCGCGACCGTGCCGGTCTTATAGCCGTAGAGATTGATAAATCCCGGCACTAACATGACCGCCCACATCAGGCCGGTATTGTTCACCCCGCCAGATAACAATAGATAGAAGTAGAGCACGAGCAAAAGAATACCCACTAGCAGAGGTGTCTTTTGGCTGGGACCCATGACATTAATGGTGACGTAGGCGCAGAGAATGACCACTGCGGCTGCGGAGAGAGTAGTGGCCTGCAGGATATCGGCGGCGGTCAGGGCAATCACAGCCATCGCGCCGGTTACCGCCATGGCGAAAATCAACATATAGGAAGAGGCCATGATACGGCGGCGCAGGTCGATGCGCTCCAGCGCCTCCACCGGTGTGTCCGGTGCGGGATTATGCTTTTTGTACCCTGAGTTCATAGTGATCTCTGTTGCTATACAGACTGCAACTTTCCGTTGGCTATCAGGCGTCTAAATGTGTCGCACTATTCACCCGCGGAGTGACGCAGCGCTGAGTATAGGAGGATTCGCCCGACGACCAAAGTCGCAAGCTACAGTATCTGTAAAGCAAACGTTAGAACTGAGAAGCCGTGACACAAATTGATCTGACTTGGGGCAATATTTTGACCCTGCGCGGAGATGCGCTGGTGTGTCCTGCACACAAACATTTGATTCGCGGGCGAGGCCTTTCAGCCCAGGTCTATACCCGGGGAGGAGAAGAACTTGCGGCACAATGTCAAAAACAGCCGGAATGCGCCGTAGGCGAGGCACGTCTCACCAAGGCCTACCACCTCTCTGTAGACTACCTGCTGCACACAGTCACTCCGCAGTGGAGCAGTGGGGATCAGTGGGGGGCTCAGGCAATCGGCCAGCTGCGGCGCTGTTATGAGAGTGTGTTGCACTTGGCGCAAGAACGTGGACTGAAGCGTATTCTATTTCCTGCGTTGGGTGCGGGTACCAACCGCTTTCCCCATACGATTGCCGCACATCAAGCGCTGGAGGTGCTGAATGAAAATTTTGAGCAGTTCGAGCAAATTACGGTCTGTCTGCATTCCCCTACGGCTCTGGGTGAGTGGAAAAAAGTTGAGCGTAGGTTTTTTACGGTTTGACACTACTTTGAGTACCTCTGTATTCGTCATCACTATGGTTGGACTGGATGGCCTAAGTAGTGTCCGTGAAATAATGTCATCGGGAAAAGTCTGTTTAGTTGTGTTCAGATCTCTATTTGGGATTTCTGTCTATTTTATTTTTGGTTACTTAAGATCTCACCGATCAAAAATATTTTATAGTTACCGATATTGATCTAATAGAGGATGAATTACTCTGAAGCTATTTATGCGTTTAAAAGGTGCTCTATTCCATGCGCTCTAAAATTTGATTAATACTGGCGAATTGGAGCGTAAAATTGCCGACATTACCGTAATAGATTCATTTTTTAATTAGGTTGTCTCGAAATACATCAACCGATATACCATCATCATTGCGAGTACTCATGTAGTCTATAGGTTTACTCGGGGCTGCGATTTATCCCTAGGTTTAATTCATGCTCCAAGCTCTATGGGGTCGCAAGTAAAGCTGAACACTAGCGAGACCAGTCCGCAGGGCGACTTTTCCTTGTCGTGTTAAATTTATTCTCTCTCACCTTCGTAGCCACGGTGATAAATATATTTCTCTGAAGGGCTCATGAGCCAACTATCGTCGTCACAATGAGTATGTGCCTGATAATGCCTTCCATTTTCTTGCAAGGAGTACCAACACTCCATGTCCTCAGCGAATAGGATATCTCCTGGTAATGGTTCAGGAGTCCTAAAGTAAGGATCTACAGTTGCTAGTTTTTCCCACCAAGCTTCCAGCTCGAATGGCATCATTCTGGGGAACCAGAACCAATGCTTATAGCCATACTCTTCTTCGAGTAAGACCATAAATTCATTCTGTCTGCGTTCGATATCTTTCTGCATAGCCAAGGAATTTAACGTCTTAATCGGTGGGGGAGTGTGCGAGGTGTGAGCTCTTGCCGTATGGGCGCATCATTTTGTTAGCATACACCGGAGTGCCATTGAAATCTGTCATGAATTCATCAGATATTTCATATCCATAGTAGAGCTTCTTTGCAGGCCAATTAGTTATAGCAACGAATGAATTTGCCCATCCGTCAATCTTTGATGAGAGGAACTCAAGAATCGATTTTCCTATCCCTTTTCCTCATCGTTCTCTAATGGCAGCAACTCGAATGTCGCAGCCTCAAACTGAAGCTCATCATTTACCTGTGTCGAACTTCATATGTGGTTGATCTGAAGGAAGTGAATAGAAGCCAAGCTTTTCGTAGAACGGCACTTTACCCTTGCTAGGCCAAAGATTGATATTATCGATACCGAGTTTACGACAATCTGAAACAATCTCGCTGATTATGGCCGTGCCAATCCCTTTATAATGATGTATTTTAAGGACAATTACATCAATGATAAATGCATATCTTGCGTAGTCAGTAATAAATAGACCTATCCCCAAAGCCGCATGGGTAAGATCCCGAACTACATACCATTCCGACGGTGAAGAAACTACTTTTGTCATTTTATCTGAGGAAGGGTCCTGTAGCCAACCAGCCTCAATATACATTGCCGCTAATTCATCCGGCGTAGGGGGTTCTTTTATTATATTCATTGATCTTTCAATATACTCATTGACCCATAGCAGTTTATTTAAAAGAGGTGTATTTATATCACCCTTCTGTATATTCCACCATCCCCAATTAGGGAGTCCAGAAAGGCCAAGAATATCAAAAGGCTCTATGTGTTGGCAGACAATTTACAATTAGATATATAGCTGTATTCAATTATTATTGGGTCTCTCTATTTTGTATTATTTTTTACTTTTTATAAGTCTCAACAAGATTATGTTTTTTCGATAAGTATCAGAAAAGTTTCTTTAATTCTGGCATGTAAAATGCCCGTAATATCTCGATACGATATTTTTTCACAGGAATAATGCGTAAATATATCCATTAGCGTGTGGGATTATTGTTCCTGTAATTCTCAATGTCATGCCTTACAGGGGTTGCACAATTAGAGATACTTGAGTTTACTATCCTTCTTTTGGAGCGTATTTCAATGAAAGCTATCGACGCCTTAATTTGAAAGTAAGATTCAGGGAAAATTGCAGAGCGTTTGAGAAGCTATGTAATTACTGAAAGTTAGCCGTATGCTTTTTTCAATGCCTCACCTTGGAGAGGCGAGTAGTATAATTATACACCGTTAACGACAGTGCTCACTGGCGGCAGGGTCATTATGAAAAATCGTCCAGATCACTTTGAACCGCCATATCCATCCTGGGAGCTGAATTTACCTCTAGCGATATGGTATGTGCAGTGCCAGGTTGCTTTACAGATGCCCAGTGGTAAGCGGGATGATTTGCTATTTTCCCGCTTAGCTAAGGCTTTATCCCTGGCAGAGGGTTTATTGCATTATGAACGCGCTGGATATGTTGATCCTCAGGACGCTTACAATGATATCGCTATTGCTTATTGGTCTTGTGAAGACACCATGAATAAGTGGCTGCTCAAAGGGCTTAGTGAGTAGGCTGTAATTACCCAGGGTAAGTGCGGGGTTTGGTATGAGGCACTGGCAGCTCCTCGCAGCCACTTCGAAGTTTCGTCTTCCCTACCGACAGCAGACTGGGGCCTATTTCGTCATTTTGAGACCTGTACGCAGAGAGACCATGCTTATTGGGGCGCTATGCGGGATCGTATTGCAGCGGCCGAGAATAATGGTCTGCCTGGCCAATTAAAAAAATTGAAGCCATTATCTTCAATTGATCAATCCAGTGAAGAAATTAGCCTACCCGAAAATATCTGTATGATCAGAACCGTACAAGGCTATTCAGTAACAAGCTCAAAGGAGCGAAGAAGCTACGAAGAAAAATTGCGCCCGAAATATGAACAGGGTGTGAGATTTCTTGATGAAAACCCAATGAAATCTCGCTGTCTTAGTGTGCGCCTTTTACGGGATGAAAAGCCAATGCGAGGCCGGCCGGATACAGAGACCATCGCTTGGTTCGCCTCGTTGGTAGATTTGGAAAACTGGGTGCATCACCACCGCACACACAAAGCGATCTACACAGCAGCGCAACAGCATGCTGTGTGTTTCTCCCCTGAGATGCATCTGCTATTGAGTCATGAGGTTGCTGTAGTCCCTAAGGGGAAGGGAA
This sequence comes from Microbulbifer echini, assembly GCF_041447225.1. Taxonomy (NCBI): domain Bacteria; kingdom Pseudomonadati; phylum Pseudomonadota; class Gammaproteobacteria; order Cellvibrionales; family Microbulbiferaceae; genus Microbulbifer; species Microbulbifer echini. Next base: position 16,364 of record NZ_JBGMEL010000004.1, read on the forward strand.
AAGCCATGTACAAAAATTGTCATCCAGATACGGGTCTGACACGGTTTTTGAGTTAAAAAAAGATCTTAATAAGTTGAGAGTAACCCGCTAAAGTCAATAGTATTTAAGCTTTAGGAGGTGTTTTGCAGAGGGGAGATGGTCTGAATAAATATATTTATTATTAATGAATTTCTGTCTATCTTTTATTCTTGGATGATTTCTTGGTGCTTGATTTTGCAAATAGTAGTGATTAGTGATATTTGGGGCTTAACAGAAGCTTTGGAGCAGTTGTGCTCTAGAGTGAGTATCGATCATAAAATATTGGATCCCTATTTAGGGGAAAAAATGAATTTCGAAAGTGAGGAGGCGGCTTATCAATATTTTATGAGAGAGGGTGGTGTCGATAATTATTATTCTTTTGTAAATAAATATATTAGAGCGCAGGACCACAAGTGTAATGTGGTTGGGTTTAGTGTGGGAGCCACTGTCGCCTGGATGCTAGCTTGTCGTGATAGTTCAGCATTCATTGAGCAGACAGCTTGCTTTTATGGCTCCCGGGTGCGTCATTTTCTCGATGAAAGGCCAGGAAAAAATGTAGATTTTTTCCTGGCAGACGAAGAGCCCTCCTTGAATATTTCTGATTTTTCACGCAATCTTTCCAAAATTCCGCTGGTGAATGTACATCAAACCCTTTTTCCGCATGGGTTTATGAATCGCTATTCGTCTAATTTTAGCGCAGATGCCTATGATCGGTATTGCGATTGGTTGAGGGTATGGCTGCAAAATCGTCCGAAGTGGGCGACAAAGTAGGGAGGGAAATAGACAGGATCGGGTGTGGGTGATGAACCAATAAAAAGGGCCCAAAAGGGCTCTTTTTATTGGTTGGAAGAAAATTTATTTCTTCGCGCTTACATATTGCTCCGCGGGGTTTTCCTGCGAGACACAAACGGATTTAGGCTACTGGCAGGAACTCGCTTCCCAGTACTGGGGGGCATTTGCCGGAGACCACCAGTTAGGCCCGAAGGTAGAGACGTATACCTGGCCTTCGAACGTTACCCGATCACCAATTTCATAGGCCGCATCACCGGCGTAGGGCTGCTGGAATGCTGGGCAGGAAGCCGCTGTGCCCTCGTTGTCGTCAGTGCTGTCGTTAGAGTCGCTATCGGAATTATTGCCAGAACCATTTTCGGTATTGTCGTCAGTGCCACTATCCGAGCCGTTATCAGAGTCACTGTCTGATTCGCTGTCAGAGCCGTCATTATTTGTCTGGCAGCTGGTCTCGTTCCACAGTGTCGGTGCGGCGGATGGCGACCACCAGTTTGGTGCGTGGTTGGATTCGTAGGCAGCTCCTTCGAAGACGACAACATCACCGATAGAGTAGCCAGGATCACCGGCATAAGGCTGCTGGAAAGCCGTGCAGGAGGCAGTGCTTCCTGCGCCGCCGCTGTCACCAGTGTTGTTGTCGCCAGTATCGCTGTCGTTACCAGTATTATCGTTATTTCCGGTATTCCCGGAGTTGTCGTTGTCTCCGTTATCCGTGCCTCCAGTGTCGCCGCTATTGCCGCTATCTCCAGAGTTATCCGACCCGGAATCGCCTTGGCCAAAGACCTCCAGTGCCGCGTCGAGAAGCGGATACTGGTACTGGTTATTCTCGCGGAGCATGCCGCCTCGGAGCTGCCAGATCATCACGCCGCCCAGGTCTTGGTCGACCACGTAGCGAGCCCGCTCGGCAATTGAGGTCGTATCCTCGAAAGAAATAAAACCGCCATCCGGGAACCACCCATAGTGGGTGACGGCCTCTGGATCGTAGGCGGTCTGGAATGATGGATCATTCTGCATCTTTTCGACGATCTGGTAATAGCGCGTTTCAGTGTCAGAACCCCAGTGGGCTACGTCTTGCCCCGATGCGGCCTCGCCGATCGCGGTGGCGCCGGCAACGCTGCGGCCGTAGTGGGACATACCCAGTATGATTTTCTCGGATGGGATATTGCCCTCGGACATCCACATGTCGCGGCAGCTCTCCGCGTCGAAGCCTTCGTTGACTTGGCCTTCATAGGGGAACAGGGGGGACGTGTGCTGGGCTACCGAATCCCAGTCACCACCGAAGTCGTAGGTCATAAGATTGACGTAATCGAGGATTGCTCCGACTTCGGCAAAATCGTAACCTTCCTTTGCAATTGAGGGGCCGCAAGCGACCGCGGCGGTCAACTCCAGGTTTTTGCCGGTCTCGGCTTCGACTTCATCAAAGCGCGCGCGCAGCTCTCTCAGGAGTGCTGTGAAGTTGTCTTTGTCGATTGAGCGTCCGCCGTTCGGTGTATAGCCCGGATATTCGAAGTCGAGGTCGAGCCCATCGAAGTCCCAATCGGTAAGGAGTGTTACGGCATTTTCGATAAAGGCCGCGCGTGCGGTGTCGCTCTCCATCATCTCAGACACTTTATGAGAGAGGGTCCAGCCACCCACAGAGAGAATTGCCTTGGCGCCGTCGTCGTGCACCGATTTTACGAAACCTGACTCTTGATCGTTCCATCCCTGGCAGACCTCGGCCTGCTTACTGGAGTCGTACTGGCTGTAAGGATGCCAGAAGGGCGGGGAGCACTTGACCGGACCATTACCCGCGCCGCCGGAGAATGACTGGGCGCCCAGCCCGTAGAAAACATAGGGGTCTGTGAAGTAGATGGTGCCCTCTTCGTCGTTCCAGGCAAAGGCGTACTGGACGTGAGTGAGCTTGGAAAAATCCACGTTGTCGTGGGTAAAGGATGAGTCGGCCCAATACTCCCAGTCGGCCCAGTAGGCCGAGACTCGTTTGGTTGTCTCTTGAGCGCTGATATTTACGCTCAACACGAGCGCTGCCGCGAGCGTTGCAACCCTCTTAAATCCAAATCCGCGGTCACTGCGGTCCCCCTCCAACATCCTTGTTTGATCCTGAGATTGCAGGAAAGAAAACATTAGACTGACCTCCCATGGGCCTTAAATATGAAATAACTTAGCGTTATAGAGCTAAGGGAACCTCTGAATAATTCCGTAATGTCTCTGTGGGACTTGAAGGTCGCAAATATTAGACGCAGCTCGCCACAAATGGTCTTAGTCCATTGCAGGAGTGACAACGCAGTAGATGTGGCCCCCCAAGGCCTGCCGGTGGGGCTTTCCAAGGTATCACGGAATTATTCAGAGATTCTCGAAGCTTTATAATTGAGAAATTAGGAATAAATAAGGATGCAAAAGTTCCACGACGGATACAGAGAAATAATGCCGTTCAATGATTTATTTGCGCTGGATATTTTTTTAGTTTCCATGTGTTGAAAAAAAGAAGATGGAGCTAAAATTTAATCGCACTTTTTTCAGGAAATTTTTTCATATCAGGAAAAAGGGTAAATGATCGGACTTTGGGTGCGGTATTGAAACCTGGTTTGCCTAAGTCGAAAAACAAAAGGAAAAGTGTGCGGGGGACAACGGAATTATCTAAAAATTCTAGCTGGTATATTTTCGGTGAATTTTATTACCGTATACCAGCTAGCGGTATACGTTACTCAGCTATTAGTAATACAGCCTCGCCCGAGGAATTTTTATATTTACAGTGATCGGCGTATTATTTGTCGTGGGAGGACAAATAAAAAAGGGCCCGTTAGGGCCCTTTTTAGAGTGGAAGAAAATATAAATTATTTCTTCGCGCGTTTGCGCATATTTTCCTGCAGGATTTTTTTGCGCAGACGGATAAAGTTGGGAGTCACTTCTACCAATTCGTCGTCTTCGATAAATTCCAGCGCCTGCTCTAAAGTGTGGCGGATGGGCGGCGACAGGGTCAGTGCGTCGTCGGTACCTGAGGCGCGCACGTTGGTGAGCTGCTTGGCCTTAGTGGGGTTTACCACCAGGTCGTTGCCGCGGGAGTGGATACCGACGATCTGTCCTTCGTAGACCTCTTCACCGTGGCCCAGGAACAGGCGGCCGCGATCCTGCAAAGCGAACAGGCCGTAAGCGAGGGTCTTGCCTTTGACCATGGAAACCAGTACGCCGTTGATGCGCTTGGCCACTTCACCCTGTTTCACCGGACCATAGTGGTCGAAGATGCTGGTCATGATGCCGGAGCCACTGGTGATGGTGAGGAACTGGGAGCGGAAACCGATCATGCCGCGGGAGGGCACGATAAAGGTCAGGCGCACGCGGCCTTTGCCGTCCGGCTCCATATTGGTGAGGTCGGCCTTGCGCAGACCCAGCTCTTCCATAATCGGGCCCTGGTGCTGCTCTTCAACGTCGATAACCACCTGCTCGTAGGGCTCGTGGATCTCGCCGTCGACTTCTCTCTGTACCACTTCCGGACGGGATACGCCCAGCTCGAAACCTTCGCGGCGCATGGACTCGATCAGAACGGACAAGTGCAGTTCGCCACGGCCGGAAACCTTGAATTTATCTGGGGAGTCGCCTTGCTCTACACGCAGGGCCACGTTGTGGATCAGCTCCTGGTCCAGGCGCTCTTTGATATTGCGCGAGGTTACATATTTGCCGTCCTGGCCAGCAAAGGGCGAGTCGTTGACCTGGAAGGTCATGCTCACGGTGGGCTCGTCCACGCTCAGGGCCGGCAGGGCTTCCGGGGTGTCGACATCACACAAGGTGTCGGAGATATTCAGTTCGCCCACACCGGTGATGCAGACGATATCGCCGGCGCTGGCCTGTTCAACTTCGACGCGCTCGAGGCCCAGGTAACCCATAACTTGCAGGACCTTAGCCTTGCGTGAACTGCCCTCGCGGTCCAGCACCACTACCTGTTGGTTGGGCTTTAGGGTGCCGCGGCTGATACGGCCAACGCCGATTACGCCTACGTAGCTGGAGTAATCCAGGGCGGAAACCTGCATTTGGAAGGCGCCGTTGGGGTCGACCTTGGGCGGCTCTACTTTGTCCACGATCATCTGGAACAGCGGTGTCATATCATCGGCCAGGTCGGTGTCGTCGAGACCGGCGATACCGTTCAGGGCGGAGGCATAGACTACCGGGAAGTCCAGCTGTTCATCGGTGGCGCCGAGGCTGTCAAACAGGTCGAAGACCTGATCCATCACCCAGTCCGGGCGCGCGCCGGGACGGTCGATCTTATTGATCACCACGATGGGGTTGAGGCCCTGCTCAAAGGCTTTCTGGGTGACGAAGCGAGTCTGCGGCATGGGGCCGTCGACCGCGTCTACCAGCAGCAATACAGAGTCGACCATGGACAGTACGCGCTCTACCTCGCCGCCGAAGTCGGCGTGTCCGGGGGTATCGACGATGTTGATGCGGTAGTCGTTCCAGCGAATGGCGGTGTTTTTCGCCAGGATGGTGATGCCGCGCTCACGCTCTTGATCGTTGGAGTCCATGACCCGCTCTGCGCCTTCGTCGCGGCGGTCGAGAGTGCCGGACTGGGACAGCAGCTTGTCCACCAGGGTGGTTTTGCCGTGGTCTACGTGGGCGATAATCGCAATATTGCGCAGATTGTCTATCACTGGGGGCCTCTGGGCGTTAAATCTGGGTAAATCGGGGCGGGGGCCTGCGGGGTTTCTACAGCAGCATTCCGGCCAAAGGCGGCGATTATAGGGGGGCCGCATGACAATTGGGAGTGATTTTGAGTAAAAAATCACCGGCCATGTCCAGAATAGTGGACCCCACTGTTGTGGGAGGTGCGCGCGGACGCAGCAAGCGCCCGCGCGCAGAGGCTACTTCTTGAGGCCTTCGGGGCGGTGTGGAATCTGTGGGCGCAGTACGCCGACATTGCGGAAGCCCTCGTCTAGCAGGTGCGAGGCGTGCAGGCGGCTCATCACTCCGCGAGCGCAGTAGAGCAGGTATTCGCGCTCCTGATCCAGCTGGGCGAAGTTGCTGTTCAAGCGATAGAAGGGAATGGTCTGCACCTCTGCGCCCTCGAGCTCCAGTGGGTCCATTTCCTCTTCGTCCGGGTGGCGGATATCGAGTACGACGGCGCCGCCGGCCTCCTCGCGAACCTCCACTTCCGGGGCCTCGCCATCCACCTCTTCGATCACCTGATCGATATTCTGGATCGAACGATTACTGATGGCGCGATCGAGGATGGTGAAGTCGAAGCGGTTTTCCTCAGACTCCACTTTTTCAATCTTCGCGCGGGTGGTGGGTTTCACCGAGATCACGCCGCAGTACTCGGGCATATTCGCGGCGAATTCCTCGGTGCCGATTTCCCGCGAGGTGCGGATAATGTCGGTTTTATCGGTGGTGATCAGCGGGCGCAGTACCAGGGTGTCGGTGACGCTATCAATGACCGCCAGATTTTTCAGGGTCTGGCTGGAAACCTGGGCGATCGCCTCACCGGTTACCACTGCGTCTACTTCTAGTTCCTTGGAAATCACATCGGCGGCACGCAGCATCATGCGTTTCAGAATCACGCCCATATGGGAGTCGTCGACGCGCTCTAGGATCTCTGCCACCACCTCATCAAAGGGCACCGTTACGAAGCGCACCCGGTGGGAGGCACCGTATTTATTCCACAGGTAATAGGCCACTTCCTTCACGCCCAGCTCGTGTTGGCGCCCACCCAGGTTGAAAAACAGGAAGTGAGTGCGCAGGCCGCGCTTCATCATCAGGTAGCTGGCCACGGTGGAGTCAAAGCCGCCGGATACCAGCGACAACACCGGGTCCTGTGTGCCCAGGGGAAAACCGCCGAGACCGGGGTGCTGTACCTCGATCACGTTGAGCTTGTCGTGGCGGACCTCCAGCTTCACGGTGATATCCGGGTTTTTCAGTTTGACCCCGGCCGCCTCGGTATTCTGATTGAGACCACCCCCCACGTACTGCTCGACATCCAGAGATTGGAAGTCGTGCTTGCCGGTGCGTTTTACCCGCACACAAAACGTTTTGTCCTTGAGGGCTGGGCCCCACACCGCCAGGGTTTTCTCATACATATCGTGCAGGTCGCCCAGGGGGAACTGTTGCACGCGGGAGAAGTTGGCGATACCGGGAGTATGGGAGAGCACCTCTTCGATACGGCTGCCCAGGTGCGCTACGGCATCCGGGGCGATCACATCGATCTTTTCCCAGTCTTTGCGCACTTGAATGCGGTCGTCCAGCTGGTGCAGCAGGCGCTGCAGGTTGTCCTTGAGCTGGCGAGACATCCGCTTGCGCACAGGGTTGCTCTTGATGGTGATCTCTGGAAAAAACTTGACGACAAAGTGCATGGGAATCCGTGTGGTACCGCATGTTGATAAGAAGGTGCGGCATTATAAACTAGCCGGAGGCAACTTGGTTGTGCACTGTTAATGAGCGCCCTCGAGAACGATCGCGCCAGAATGGTGCATTTACCTGTGGCTGCTCGGCCACAATACATCTATCCTGCCCCAGTCGGCCCAGTGCTGGGGCCCGCACCGGCGCTAGTCGCCGCTGCGGCGCGGCTGCCCTAATTTGGCACACTCCTTGCTTTATTTCACGCCAGGTAAAGAGTGAATGCCGGCAGCAAAGGCATAGCGACCAATTACTTTTCAAGACCTGGAGGACAGCAATGTCAGCGAAAACGCTCGATTTGATTAAAGAGAGTGAGGCTAAGTGGGTAGACCTGCGCTTCACCGACACCAAGGGTAAAGAACAGCACGTTTCCATCCCTGTGTCGGAGATTGACGGCGAGTTCTTCGAAGAGGGCAAGATGTTTGATGGCTCCTCTATCGCTGGCTGGAAGGGTATCAATGAGTCCGACATGATCCTGATGCCGGATGACGATACCGCGTTCCTCGACCCCTTCACCGATGAGAGCACCGTTATTATTCGCTGTAACATCGTGGACCCGGTCACCGGTCAGGGCTACGAGCGTGATCCCCGCTCCATTGCACTGCGCGCCGAGGAATATCTGAAGTCCACCGGTCTGGGCGACACCGCACTGTTCGGTCCAGAGCCCGAGTTCTTCGTATTCGACGATATTACTTGGGGTGCCGAAATGGGCGGCGCCTTCTACAAAATCAATTCCGAAGAGGCGGCCTGGTCCTCCGGTCACAGCTTTGCCGAGGGCAATATCGGCCACCGTCCGGGTGTTAAGGGCGGTTACTTCCCCGTACCCCCGGTCGACTCCCTGCACGATGTGCGTGCTGCCATGTGTTCCGCTATGGAGCAGATGGGGCTGCGTGTAGAAGTGCACCACCACGAAGTGGGCACCGCAGGACAGTGTGAGATCGGCGTTGCCGCTAACACTCTGACCAAGAAAGCGGATGAGGTACAGATCCTCAAGTACGCTGTGCACAATGTGGCGCACGCTTACGGTAAAACGGCAACCTTTATGCCCAAGCCCCTGGTTGGCGATAACGGTTCAGGCATGCACGTACACCAGTCCTTCACCAAGGATGGCGTAAACCAATTTGCCGGCGACGCCTACGCGGGTCTGTCCGAGACCGCTCTGTATTATATCGGCGGTATCGTGAAGCACGCACGCGCTCTGAATGCGATCTGTAACGCGTCTACCAACTCCTATAAGCGTCTGGTACCGGGCTTCGAAGCACCGGTTATCCTGGCTTACTCTGCGCGCAACCGCTCCGCTTCCATTCGCATTCCGTATGTGACCTCGCCGAAAGGTAAGCGCATCGAGACCCGTTTCCCGGATCCGACCGCCAACCCCTACCTGGCGTTCGCCGCACTGCTGATGGCGGGCCTCGACGGTGTTAAGAACAAGATCCACCCCGGCGATGCCGCCGACAAGGATCTGTACGACCTGCCGCCCGAAGAGTTGGCTGAGTACCCGACGGTAGCCGAGAGCCTGGAAGGTGCCCTGGACGCACTGAATAGCGATCGCGCCTTCCTGACCGAAGGCGGCGTATTCACTGACGACGCAATCGATGCCTACATCGATTTGAAGCGTGAAGAAGTAGAGCGCCTGAACATGACCACACACCCGGTTGAGTTCGATATGTACTACTCCGTGTAATAGCGAGCGGCATCACAGTGATGCCGTCGAGCTGTTCTCGAAAAGCCCGCACCGCCCTGGTGCGGGCTTTTTTATTGGAGGTACACTTTCACTGGGGTGGTTGTTTTTGCCGTCGATCATTGTCGCGGCGTTTACAGCGCTTATTGCTAACTGGCCCCGCCAAGTTGGAGCCCACAATCGAGCAGACACAAGGAGCGCCGCTGTGCGGCCGATGGAGCTATGGGATATACAAAATTGCTTAAGGTATTGTGCCTCGCCACACCGTTATTTGCCCTTGCCGGCACCGATGGTGGCAGCGCATCGGGCACTATTTACAAAGTTGTCGGCCCCGATGGCCAGGTGACATTTAGCGATACGCCACCGGCCAATGGGCAGGCGCAAAAGGTGGAGTTGGCCCCGATCAATGTACAGCCCATCGCCCTGCCGCGCCCGTTGCCAACCCGCAAGTTGTCGCCCAAAGATAGAGAGGATGAGGGCAAAGAAGGGCCCACGGGCCCCGTCACTATTCAGATTGTGAGTCCGCAGGACGGCGCTACGATCCCACCGGGGCAACGCTTTATTCCACTGCAGGTCAACGTACAACCGGTGTATCCGGAGGGGGCCAGCTTCTTTGCAGTAGTTGATGGCAAGCCCTGGAACGGCAGCTCCGAGGGAGCGGGTCTGGATATCTCCCTACTAGAGCGGGGCACCCATTCGGTGCAGGCGGTGCTTACCGATGCCAGAGGACAGGTCTTGGCCCAGTCTCAGGTGATCACCCTGTATGTGAAGCGTCCGGGGGGAAGGCTCCCGGACAACCCGGCACCGCGTGCTCCGCAGGCTCCCAAAGCCCCCGTGGGGCCGGGCATCCCCCAGGCCCAGCCCACCCCCTGAGTCTCTAGGCAATACCGGCGCCAACCGCCTCTTTTGGGAGGGCGCTACTCCTCTTTGAGACCCGCTGGTGAAACAATAGCTTGCGCACTAATATGGTGCGCAGGTCGTTCTCCTTGTACGTTTCTACCTTTTCCTGTGGTTGATTGGGCTGCTGCAGAGACCGGGCAGCGTAAAAATACTGCGGTGGTCGGACTGTGCCTCTCGGACAGCCATGTGCGCCATTTTGGTTTGCTTTTTGCACTGGCTAGGTACAAGGGTTTATCGCGCCGGGCGCAGGATCGTGCCCAGGCCCCTGTTGAGAAGCGGAAACTATTGAATGCTCAATGATCGCCAGTTGCGCCAGTTACTAGACAGCCTTACCTCTGCGGTATTGGTGTTGGATGACCAGTTAGCACTCTGCTATCTGAACAATGCCGCCGAGGATTTATTGGCCGCTTCCAGCGCGCGGATTGAGGGAATGCCCTTGGAGGAGGTGGTGCGGGAATCCGTTGAGGCGCAGAAGGCTCTGCGCAGTGCCCTTGCCAGTGGTGAGAAATTCACGGTGCGCCGGGCCCGCTGGCGCCTGCATAATCAGGAAACACGCACCGTTGATTACTCTGTGAGCCCCGTGCCGGAGCTGGGGGTGTTGCTGGTGGAAGTGCAGCCGATGGACCGTTTGCTGCGTATCGCCCGCGAGGACGCGCTACTCAGTACCCAGGAAACCGCGCGCAATCTGGTGCGCGGTATGGCTCATGAAGTAAAGAATCCCCTCGGCGGCATTCGCGGCGCCGCACAGCTACTGCAGCGGGAGCTGCCCGATGCCTCGCTCGAAGAGTACACCCAGATCATCATCGAAGAGGTGGATCGCCTGCGCAACCTGGTCGATCGCCTGCTGGGGCCGCGCCAGCCGGTACGGTTGGCGCCCAGTAATGTGCACGAGATTCTGGAGCGGGTGGCCCAGTTGGTGGAGGCCGAGTGCGGGGGTGAACTACGCATTCGCCGGGATTACGACCCCTCTATTCCCGATGTGCCGGCAGACCCCGAGCAATTAATCCAGGCCCTGTTGAATATCGCCCGCAATGCCATGCAGGCCATCGACGAGAGCATAGGCCTCGCCAGCGGAGAGATGGTGCTGCGCACTCGGGTACAGCGTCAATTCACCATCGGCCGGCGCCACTGCCCGCTGGTTTGCCGTATTGAAATAGAAGACAACGGGCCCGGTATTCCCGAGGAGATCCGTGAGCGCATATTTTTCCCGATGATTTCCGGACGTGCCGAGGGCTCGGGCCTGGGGCTGTCTATCTCCCAAAACATCATCAACCAGCATCGCGGCCTGATCAAATGCGATAGCCGACCGGGTCGCAGTGTGTTCCAGATTTACCTGCCACTTGTTACCGAATAAGCCAATACAGGAACCTAGAGAATGAGCAATCGCGTTTGGATTATTGACGACGACCGATCAATCCGCTGGGTACTGGAGCGGGCACTTTCGCGGGAGGGAATCGAAACCCAGTGTTACGAGAGTGGTGATCGCGCTCTAGATGATTTTTACAGCGATTCGCCGGATGTGGTGATTAGTGATATCCGCATGCCGGGTTCCGACGGGTTTAAACTGCTGGAGCGATTCCAGGCGGAGCGTCCGGGCCTGCCGATTATTATTATGACCGCGCACTCAGATCTTGACAGTGCGGTGGCCGCCTACCAGGGCGGGGCTTTTGAATATTTACCCAAGCCCTTCGATATCGATGAGGCCGTGGCGGTTACCCGCCGCGCCTTGGCGCACGCCAAAGAACAGGCCCAGGAAGAGCGCGCAGAGCCGGACAATGGTGCGGGTAATAAAGAGATTATCGGCGAAGCGCCGGCTATGCAGGAAGTGTTTCGCGCCATTGGTCGCCTGTCTCACTCGAATATCACGGTATTGATTAACGGTGAATCGGGCACCGGCAAGGAGCTGGTGGCGCAGGCCCTGCATAACCACAGCCCGCGCCGGGATAAGCCATTTATCGCCCTCAATATGGCCGCCATCCCCAAAGACTTGATGGAGTCCGAATTGTTTGGCCACGAGAAGGGCGCCTTTACCGGGGCCAGTGCCCAGCGCACCGGGCGTTTCGAACAGGCCAATAGCGGTACCCTTTTCCTGGATGAGATCGGTGATATGCCGGCGGAAACACAGACGCGGTTGTTGCGCGTGTTGGCAGATGGGGAGTTTTACCGGGTTGGAGGTCACACCCCGGTAAAAGTGGACGTGCGTATTATTGCCGCCACCCATCAGAACCTGGAGGAGTTGGTACGCGAGCATAAATTCCGCGAGGATTTATTTCACCGCTTGAATGTTATTCGTATCCATATTCCGCGGTTGGCGGACAGGCGTGAAGACATCCCACGATTGGTGCGTCATTTCTTTAATGCCGCCGCCGCAGATCTCGATGTTGAGCCCAAAATTCTGAGTAAAGAGGCCGAGGGATACCTTGCCGGGCTCGATTGGCCCGGGAATGTGCGTCAGCTGGAAAACACCTGTCGCTGGATTACCGTGATGGCCTCGGGCCGCGAAGTGCATATCGAGGATTTACCGCAGGAATTGCACCAACAGGGGAACGATGTCGAAGCCCCCCTGGACTGGCAAAAGGCCCTTCGACTCTGGGCCGATCAAGCCCTGAGCGCCGGGCGCAAGGAAATTCTCAGCGAAGCCGTGCCGGCTTTTGAGAAGGCGTTGATAGAAATCGCCCTCAAGCATACTGCCGGACGTAAACGGGATGCTGCAGATTTACTGGGTTGGGGGCGAAATACCCTGACCAGGAAGCTGAAAGAGCTGGGGATGAGTGGAGAGTGACTCTAACACTGGGATCTCAAGACTACTGAGATCCCAGGTGGGTGTACGCCTCTATGGTAGGCGTGGAGATAATCGCAATTGTATTCTGCATAAGACTCTGGATGGTAAAATCTTGCGGTAAATTCACCGCGGAGTTCATTCAACGGAAATGAGAGTTGGGTATTTAACATGTGGTAGAGTTTAATTTCGAGATTTCTTCCTTGGTATCTAAGTAATATTCTTTACTATATCTATTCCATATGGCTTCCTCGTAGAAGAACTAGGATAAATTTTTGTTACTGTCTATTTTGTACCGGAAATCGCCAACTCTAGTAAAGTTGGGAATACCGCTAATCTGTCTCTCTCTTTTCTAGTTCAATGATTCTTGTTAAAAGCCCTCTATTTCTGACATGTAGGCCGCTGAATAAAATACTGGTTTTATATGTGTTGATAGCAAATGAGTGGTCGCACAAGTATTAGTTTTCTAATATTTTTTATAAGGGTTTCAAAATTTTCTCTGGGTTCCTGAGGGAAATTCCTTCGTATTTATTTACAGTAAAAGCTAAGTCCTGGATAAAATCCTGGGCATTGGAATGGCTATTTCTCGGGTAATATAATTACCTTCGCCTGTGATGAAAGTCGAGAGTGTTGCTTTTAGGTGAAGGACAAGTTCTATTGCCTTGTTTGGCAAGATTTAAAAAATAGAGTTCTTAGAGTTCTCTGCGGATGAAGTTGAATTTTCTTGTTGGCTAAATCGACCAGGTTAGCGGTTAAACCGGAAAAACCCTGATGACGAGAGAGTGGTTTTTATTTGAAAAGATAGCTTCATTATTGGTTGCGGTATTTTTTTAGGTCTTTGAATGATTTCATCTATGAGCGAAATTTGAAATTCAAATCGAGAGATACGGCAACTTTAGTAAGAATAATTACCATTTTGTTGTTGTGGTCAGCGTCAACATTGAATTCATTACTTTTTTTTTGTTCGGCAGTATATGTTCTTTGTTCTATGGTTGCTGTGATTTATGGGAAGTTACGAAAATCCTTATCATAAATACCGTACAGGATTATGAGGGGCTGTATTGCTCTCACCGGTGGTGCTGGCTCTGGATTGTTGTTTTCACCATTTCCGCCTCTCCACTACAGGCTGAGACTAGGATGGCTGTGATCACAAGGGTGTTGAAGTTCCTGAAATTTTGTGCATTGTTTAGTTACAGTCCTTTTTGTTGAACGTTATCATACAGCGGCAAAATTGGTTTTATAACTTGCTATTACTACTGGGATTTTACGGTTAGTTGGGTAATGCGGTTATATGTTTGCGCCTTATTGCTATAAGGGCGTGTAAGTTTGATGCATTTAGTTTGAAGTCGTTTTATTGATAGATCCGGTAAGTAATGCTGTATTTATAATATGCTCGTAATATTTAGGTGGATTTATGAATAGTTCTGAGATGAGTGTTCTTGAAAAATTACCTTTTCTTTTTTGGGTAAAAGATCGGGAAGGAAAATATCTCTGGGGTAATCGAAAGATTTGTGAATTGGCCGGTGAGGAAGTGGCAGGCAAGACCGATGCGCAGCTGCCTTGGGCCAATAACGCTGTGGAATTGCGGGATGATGACTTATGTGTATTCGCCTCTGGCGAGCCAATCTACTCTCATGAGTTTGTGGATAAATCCAGTGAGGGCCGGGCCAGCTTGAGCGTTTGCAAGTGGCTCGATGACTTTGAAGGACAGCAGTGCTGTTTTGGGGTTTCCTTTATTTGTGACTAAGAAGATCAAAGATAAATTCTGCAATCTCATAGTATGAGAAAGCAGCCCGGAGCTTTCCGAGCTGTGAAATAGATTACTGCTCCACGTTTTCTTTCTGCGTGTTGCCCGATTTCTCCACCCCGAGTTCGGCCAGATTACGGGCGATATCTTCTGCACTAGTAGCGGGGTTGATATCTTTGTCAATCTTCAGAATGGTCCCATCTTTGCCAATATAAACAGTGACGCGCCGAGCGAGTTTAAGAACGGGGATCAACACATCGTATGCTTTAGCCGTTTGTCCAGTGGGGTCGCTGAGTAGGGGAAAATCGGCGGCATTATGCTTGGCAAAACGGGTGTTATCCTCATGCTTATCGGTGCTGGCCATAAAATAGGCCGCGTCGAAGGCGCGAATTTTGTGCCCATTTTTAGCCAGGGATTTACATTCGATAGTACAGCCTTTAGTAAAAGCCCTCGGAAACCAAGCGATTACAACTGCGCGTTTGCCGATATAGTCGTCCAGTGAGTGTGTCTTTCCATCTGTGCCCTGCAGGGAGAAGTTGGGTGCTTTTTCTCCAACTTCCAGCGCCATTAGCGGCAGGCTAATTATGGTGGCGATAATCAGGGTAAACCAATATTTCATAGGAACATCCGCTAAGGCAAAAATTGCGTCTATGCTACTGCCATACTCCGCATCAAACTAGTATATGCCTCTTGTTCGACCTGGAATTTTCGCAACAGTCTAGTTTCGCCCGAGAGACTGGCGAGTGCCAGAAGCCAGACTTTCGGTTTTGCGCGTTATCCTAGACCTCCCATCGCTAGCTCTATTCAGCATTCAGAGTATTTTGCTGCCACTTTCAGCTGGCGGGGTTGCTCACGGCTAATCACCCTCGGGCCTTGGCGGCATCAGCATGTCTTCGGGGTGGACAAATTCCCGCATAAAGATTTCCCAGAAGGCGAGGAATAGCGCTGCGAGTAGAGGGCCTATTGCGAAGCCACTGATACCAAACATGATCAGGCCACCCACGGTGGAAAACAGCACCAGATAATCCGGTAACTTGGTATCCCGTCCCACCAAGATGGGGCGCAATAAGTTGTCTACCAAGCTGATTACCGTAAATCCGTATGCCAGCAATATGCTGGCTTTGATTGGCTCGCCTATGCCGTAGAGATAGATCGCGGCGGGAAACCAGATCAGCGCCGCGCCAACGGCAGGTAGTAGCGACAGCAGGGTCATCAATACCCCCCACAGCAACGGTGCGGGGAGGTCGAGGGCCCAGAAAATAATACCGCCCAGGGAGCCTTGGGTGATGGCGACGACCAGGTTGCCCTTGATGGTAGCTCGGGTCACTTCGGCAAATTTAGCCAGCAGCAGGTGTTCGCGTTCATCACCGAGGGGCAGTGCATGAATAATCAGGTTGACCAGCTTCTCGCCATCGCGAATTAAAAAGAATGTGAGGTAGAGCATTAAGCCAAGCATGACAAAAAAGTTAACGGTGTTTTGCCCAACTTCAATAGCATTTTTGGCGATAAAGCTGCCGGCATTCATTACGCCGCCGAGTAGCCGTTGCTTGGCTTCATCAATATCGACGCCGATGCCCTCGAGCATATCGTTGACCCGTGGGAAGGTATTGCGCACCTGTTCCAGGGATTTCGAGATATCGATCTGCCCTTCCTGCACCCGGTGATAGAGAGTGACGGCTTCATTAATAAAGGACGTTGCTACCACCAGTACGGGTATTACCAATAGCACGATGCACATAAACAGCGTCAGCAGCGCCATGGAGTTGGGCGAGTTCGGAAAGCGCTCCATCAGCAAGCGGTACACTGGGTAGAAAATCAGGGCGATGGCACAGGCCCAGAAAATCGGTGTGAAGAAGGGTTTTACCAGTAGTAAAAAACCGATCGACACCAAAATAAGTGAAAGTATAAATGAGCGTCTTTCTAACTTTTCCTGCACTGGAGCTCCCTCTACTGCTGCAAAGCCCTGTGGTATCGGGCGCCTAATTTGCGATCTATCTAAGCAGAAGCAGGGCGGATTTACCAGCGCCTGTAACCACAGGTATCTACGTGAAAACGAATCCCTTTATATATCCCCAATCCCATATCCCACTGCTTGCCGTTGCGTTTGTGAATATCCCTTAGTACGGGCACTAATTGTTCGCGGGTGAAATTTTTCTGCGGCACTATATCCAGCCCGCAAAAGCGCAAATGCTTACTGCCTTTAGAGCCACCGGCCTTGCTGTTGTAGCTGGTGGTACGCCAGCCTGAGACCACGGTAACCGGGCCGATAATCGGCACTATCTCTCGCTGCAGTGCTCTCAGGGTGTAAATCATGGAGCCCCAATTTTCCGTAGGCGGAATGGCGAAAGGTGGTTCGCCTAGGTCCTGCCAGTCGCTGCCTTGGCGCAACAGTTCGAAGGGCGCTACCACATGGTCCACCTCATTGATTCGCAGAAAATTCTTTAGCTTGGCAAACCGCTTCTGATTTTCTTCCTGCTTAAGGAAGCGGCTAAAAACCCGCTCTGAGGCGGCAGGGTATCCCTGTATATCGTAAATTTCAGGGGTATCCGGCAAGGGCAGGAGGTCGATAGGGCTGAGAATTCTCTCACCTAACTCACGCGTTTTCTCCGAGGTGAGCAGTAGCACAATAATCGTGATGATGATTAGCAGCCCGCCGGTCAGTAATAGCCAGCGGCGCTGGGTGCGTGAAATGGATGTTTGACGATCGCTGTTGTCTTGGATACCCATGGTTCAATCCATCAGTTGCCAGGTTCGATAGCCACAGGTGTCGATATGGAAGAGCACGCCGTTACCCAGTCCCAGGCCAAAGCGGCTTTCGGGACCCAGGCGCGCGTGCAGGGCTTGCAGTTCTTCCACAAGCTCACCGTGGCTGATATTGGAGGTAGGAATTAGGTCTAGGGCGCAAAAGGCCCGGTGACGGGCCTTATCGGAGTGCTCCAGCTCGCGGTTATAGCTGTCGCTGCGAAATCCGGAAATCACTGCTACCGGGCCGATCAGGGGCACAACCTGCTCGCGCAGTAGCTTTAAGGTATCGGCCATCTTGGACCACTCGCCCTGGGGGGGGAGGGCGAATGCTGGTTTCTCGAGTTCCAGCCACTCTTCACCCTGGCGCAGTAGATTGCTCACCGCGGTGACCTCGCTGAGCCCACGGCTTTCCAAGTAGTCACTGAGGGCTTTGACCTGCGCGCGGTTGTTGCCATTGCGTAAAAAGCTCTTAAAGCTCTCCTCGCTGGCGATGCGATACCCTTTCGTTTCCACATAGGGTTTTTCCTGTGCCTTAAACCACAGCCACAGCCACAGGGTTACCAGTACCACAGTAAGCAACAGGGTCAGGCTGGCCACTACCGCAAAATTGGTGCGCCGACCGGGCGGCTGATGGGGGTAGAGGGTCCTGAAGCGGGTAAATGAATTGCCTTCGGACATGGGTTTCGATTACAGCTCCGAAATCTGGCCAGTGAAGTGAGAGCCTGCACACAGACGTCTATTTCGTCGGCGCCTCTTTACACACTATAGCCGTAAAAATCGACAACTTGCGATGGCATGGGTAGCGGAGTGGAAGTGGAAGATGGCGGTATAAAAAAAGCCCCGGCACCATGTGGTGGCGGGGCTTTTTTACGCCTTTAGGAGGCTGCGGTGAAGGGCTTAGGCCTTGGGACCGGCGCCTTTCACCTCATTGCTGACATTGAACTTCTCAATGTTCTCGGCGAACAGTCTGGCCAGCTTGCCGGCCTGATCGTCGTAGGCAGCCTTGTCTTCCCAGGCTTCACGTGGGTTCAGGTAGGCTTTGTCGACGCCCGGTACTTCCAGGGGAATATCCAGATTCAGGGTATCCAGGTGCTCGGTGGCCGCGCCTTCCAGAGCGCCGCTCTGGATTGCCGCTACCACAGCGCGGGTAACCGGAATCGGGAAGCGCTTGCCGTTGTCGCCGGAGCCGCCAGTCCAGCCGGTGTTGACCAGGTAGACTTTGGAGCCGAAGTCGTCGATACGTTTCATCAGCAGGTCGGCGTATTCGCGCGGAGCGCGCGGCATGAACGGCGCGCCGAAACAGGTGGAGAAGGTCGGATGGATACCGGCCTCTGCGCCCAGTTCGGTAGAGCCAACGCGAGCGGTGTAGCCGGACAGGAAGTGGTAGGCGGCAGCCTCTTTGGAGAGGATGGATACTGGAGGCAGTACGCCGGATACGTCGCAGGTGAGGAAGATGACATTCTTCGGCTCGCCGGCGCGGTTCGCCAGCTGGCGCATTTCGACATGTTCCAGCGGGTAGGAGCAGCGGCCGTTTTCTGTGAGGCTGGTGTCGCAGTAATCGGCGGTGCCGTGATCGTTGGTCACCACGTTCTCAACGATGGCGCCGAAGCGGATTGCGTCCCAGATTACCGGCTCATTTTTTTGGCTCAGATCGATGGTTTTGGCGTAGCAGCCGCCTTCCATATTGAAGACTGCGCCCTTGCTCCAGCCGTGCTCGTCGTCACCGATCAGGTAGCGCTCGGGGTCGGCGGACAGGGTGGTCTTACCGGTGCCGGACAGGCCGAAGAACAGGCAGGTATCGCCTTCTTTGCCCACGTTGGCGGCACAGTGCATGGGCATGACATCTTTTTCCGGCAGCAGGAAGTTCTGCACAGAGAACATCGCCTTCTTCATCTCACCGGCGTAGCGCATTCCGGCCAACAGGACGCGGCGCTGGCCGAAGTTGATGATCACGCAGCCTTCGGAGTTGGTGCCGTCGCGCTCGGGTTCACACACAAAATTCGGTGCGTGCAGGATGCGCCACTCTTCCTTGCCCTTGGGGTTGTACTTTTCGGCGCGGATAAACATGTTGCGGCCGAACAGGTTGTGCCAAGCGGTCTGGGTGGTCACAACAACTGGGAGGTAGTGATCTTCGTCCTGGCCTACGTGCAGATGTTGCACGAAGCTGTCGTCGCCGGCGACAAAAGCCTCTACGCGGTCCCACAGGGCATCGAACTTGTCCTGTGGGAAGGGGCGGTTCACATTGCCCCAGGCGATGCTGTCGGCGGTGGAGGGCTCTTCCACAACAAAGCGGTCCGCCGGGGAGCGGCCGGTGCGGGCGCCAGTTTCAGTGACCAGCGCGCCAGTGTCGGAAAGTTTGCCTTCGCCGCGCGTAAGAGCCTGCTCGACCAATTGTGCTGGTGAAAGGTTCTTATAAACCAGCGCGGTGTCGTCGATCTGTGCCATTCGTCGATTACCCGTGAATGTTGGATAGTAAAAATATAGGGCCGCCCAAGTATTAGACAGCCTGGCAAAATTGGGGGGGCGCATTATGGCAAAATTCAAAATAAGCGGGTAGCAAACTCGGTCACTTTTTGCTCTTTGACAGCGCTGTCAGTACAAATTTACCTGTTTTTGATTCACTTGATCTATGTAGTAATTTTACCCTATAGAT
Organism: Microbulbifer echini; assembly: GCF_041447225.1. NCBI lineage: Bacteria > Pseudomonadati > Pseudomonadota > Gammaproteobacteria > Cellvibrionales > Microbulbiferaceae > Microbulbifer > Microbulbifer echini. The sequence goes on from NZ_JBGMEL010000004.1 coordinate 36,051, forward strand.
TATGTGAATCTTCGTGTGCGGAAGCTGGGCCAGCCAGTGGCGAAAATTGTTCCCCCGCCGGTGGCAACTGCCCCTAGTGCAAGGTATGGGGCGGCGCACTCAGAAGGGATTCAACCTGCTCTCGGTCGAAGCGGTACTGAGCGTTACAAAATTGGCAGTCGGTTATAATCTCACCATTTTGCTCTTCCAGTAGCCGGTATACATCCTCTGCGCCCAGGGAAATCAGGGCGTGCGCGCTGCGCTCTCTGGAGCAGCTGCACTTGAAGCGAATACTGTCGGTGCCCAGGCTCGCCGGCTGCAATTGGTGGAACAGGCGGTGAATCAACTCGTCGTGGGGAACGTGAAACAGCTCATCGGCGCTCACGGTATCTGCCAGGTGCAGGGCGGTTTCCCAGGCATCGTGATTTTCCTCTGCGCTGGCGGCGTTATTGCCGGGCAACACCTGCAGCATAATGCCGCCCACACTGCTGCCGTCACACTCCAGCCAGAAGCGGGTATCGAGTTGCTCTGATTGGATGAAGTAGTCTTCCAGGCAGCCGGCCAGGCTGTCTTTTTCCAAGGGGACAACGCCCTGGTAGCGCTCGCCGCGTTTCGGTTCCAGGGTGATTGAGAGGACGCCGCGCGGACCGATCAGTTGGCTCAGGCTGGCGTCTTCACTGATTTGTGCTCCCTCGGCAACCCGCGCGATACCACGCAAATCGCTGTGGTGGGTACATTCCGCCATAATCAGTGGTACATCCCCTTCGCCGCGGGCCTGCAGACTCAGTATGCCCTCGAACTTCAGGGTGGTGGAAAGTAGGGCGGCGGCCGCGAGAAACTCTCCCAGCAGATGCGCCACCGGCGCAGGCAGCGGGTTGTGTTCCAGCACTTCGCGGTAGGCATCGGTGAGGGTCACCATCTGCCCGCGTATATCGTGTTGGGAAAAGATAAAGCGTTCCAGCTGATCGGACATAGATCGATTGCCTCGGTATTAAAACCGCGGGATTTTAGAGGTGGATATGTCTAAATGGTAGCCGGCCTGGATAATTGTGGCGCCGGCAAGCGATATGCCGGCTGAAGGAGGTGGTTTTTTGGGGTCAGCCGCAGCGGCTGGCGATTTCCCGCTGGAGCTTTTTGGCCATTTGTTGGCGCTCGCGCTCGGAATAGCGAACCTCTTTGCCATTATTGTCGATAAAGGCCACGCGCCCATTGATCGCGCGTAGACGCTGGCGCGCTCTGCTGCAGTTGCGCTGCTGCTCCTTCTGTTGGCGTTTTTGCTGCTCTCGGCCGGTGGTTGTGGCCGGGGAGGTGATCAAGCTCGGCCGATTCTTGGTGGCCTCGGCGGAGTTGATCGGATTGAGCTGCCCGGATATATCCTGGGCCTTGGCCTCCGCTGGGGGGCGGTCGCTGAAATGTACACGCCCGTCGGCGTCGACCCAGCGATAGAGTTCACTAGCCCCGGCAGTGGCAGCCACCATCAGGCTGCCAAACAAGGTTCCTCTCAGTAGTTTCACGGCTTCTCCCTAGCCCTTATCGCGGGCCTTACTCCTCTTTATTGGCCAATCTGCTGAACAGTCCCTGCGAGTGGCGCTGGGGAATATGGTAGGTCTGCAGAATCAGCGGTTCCTGCTCCTGGGCCTCGGCGTGATCCAGCACCATGCGGTAACCGGAGCGGTCGCGCAGCTCCACGAAGGTCTCTTTGTTGGTTTCCATCAGCTGGGCGAATTCGTCGAAGTCCGCAACAGTGTGGCCATTGACCGAATCGATGATCCAGTTCTTCCAGTCGTGGTAGCCCAAATTGACGTTGGCGGGCAATACCTTGAGGGCTACTACCAGTTCGCGGCGGGTTTCTTCACCCCATTGATTGCGCGCATAGAGGTAGTCGATAGGGGCCTTGGAGTGCCAGTTGTTGCCCCAGCGCTTGATCAGGTTCATGTTCAGGGGCACGAATACCACGCCGCCATAGATGTAGTAGCGGGGCTGTTGGTCGAATTGTTCACCCACGACCAGAGCGCGGGAGGGGGGCGCTGCGTCCAGGGTCACCTCTGCGGTTTGTTCCACGCCGTTGCGGGAGAAGCGCACCGGTAGTTTGTCGCCAACATGGTGTAGGTCTACGGCGTAGTGGTAATTGGTACGCTGATTTTCACGCCACTCCACGGTGCGATCGGCGGCGACCTTAAAACCGTCGACTTCGAGCAGGACATCTCCGGGCTGGAAAGTCCCTGCGGAGGGGGAGTCGCTAAAAACTTTGACGATCATGGCGCCATCCTGATCCTCGCTGAGGCCGGCGGCTTTTTTCATGGAGGGACTTTCCAGGCTCTGGGTGACCACGCCCAGTTCGGGGAAGCCCTGGTGTTGTCCGTCTGTGGCGTCTTCAAGCACATGGGCAATCACGCTGGGGGGCACGAAATAGCCCAGATTTTCGGCGCTCTGATTGGTCTGCATGGCTACACCGACAATGCGGCCACCGGAAATCACAGGGCCGCCGCTATTGCCGGGGTTGATGGCAGCGTCGATCTGGCCGGCCATCAGGTAGCTTTCGGCATGGGCGTAGTACTGATGCTCCATCCGCGATAGAACCCCGCGGGTGATCGACAGGGATTTGCCGCCGATGGGGTAGCCGTATACGGTGACTTCTTCCTGCAGGTCGGGCAGCTTGCCCAGCGTTAGGGGGCGGGTGTCACTGAAGAAATTGTCATCATCCACGGTGAGCAGGGCCAGATCGGCATCGTGGGAGACGAACTTCACTCGGGCGCGGAATTTCTTGGCATCGCCATGGCGCTGCACCTGGATAAAGCTGCCGTTGGCCACGACATGGGCATTAGTGAGGATCTGCTGACCGCGGATAACCGCACCGGAGCCGGAGAGCTGTTTGGGGTTCAACAGCGCCCAGGGATTGAAGTAATCCGGGGCCGAGGCGGTGGTGTAAATCTTAATAATCGAGCGCTTGAGCTGCTCGTGTTCGCGGCTATCGGCGAGGGCTGTCTGCACGCCGAGCAGAAGCAACAGAGAGATGGCGATCAGTCGTTTCATCGGGGCTGTTTTCTATCGGGTTAAGTTGAGCCAGTTTAGCAGCTATGAATAAAAATGGCGGAATTTTCACCACTCTGGTTATTTACCGCTAGTCCTGCTCTCGCAGGAAGCGATGGATCTGGCGGCGCTGCTTTTTGTTGGGACGCTCGGGCTGGATACCGCCGTTGGCCGCCTGGCGCTCGCTGCGCTCGCGAGCGCGCCGGGTGATACTGTCCTCGGTCTCGCGGTAGAGGGTACGGGCGATATCGGCGCCGCGGCGCTGGTCGGAGAGGGCGATAACCTCCACCTCCATCTGGTCCCAGCCCTGGCGAATACTCAACAGCGCACCAACGGTGAGTTCCTTGCTGGCTTTGACCCGATGCCCATCGGCATGCACCTTGCCGCCTTCAATCGCCTGTTTGGCGATACTGCGGGTCTTGAAGAAGCGCGCGGCCCAAAGCCACTTGTCTATACGTACTTTTTCCATCGAAACCTGTCGTTATATAGGCGTTACCCGAACTCTGCGGGTTAATTATTGCTGTGGTGCGGCGACATAATTTCATCGAAATGATGAATTGCCGGGAAGTTGTTGATCTCGCGTTTGGGGCCGCGGCTGTCGGGTTGGCGGATACACAGCAGGTGGGCGATACCGTAATCCTGTGCGGCGGCCAGTACGCTCTGGTTGTCGTCCACAAACAAGGTGCGCTGTGGGTCGAACGTCACCTCTTCGCGCAGGACGTGCCAGAATCGTTCGCTCTCTTTGGCGTGTCCATAATCGTGGGAGGAGATAATGCCGTCAAACCAGCGGTCGAGACCGGTAAGTTCCAGCTTGTGCTCGAGCCCAAGGCGGTGCGCATTGGTGACCAGATAAGTGGGTTTGCGCAGCTTTTGCAAGCCCTGGAGAAAGGCCTCGGTGTGGGGGCGCAGGGCGATGCGTTCCTCAATTTCGCGCAGCACTTCGAGGATATCCATCTGTAGGGTCTCCGCCCAAAAATCGAGACAGTACCACTCCAGGGTACCGCGGCGGGCATCGATCTCTTTTTGCAGGGTTTCCTGTGCGTGCAGTGGGTCCAGGCCATGCACTTCGGCGTAGCGCCTGGGCAGATGGTCGAGCCAGAAGTGGTTGTCGTAGTGCAAATCCAGCAGGGTGCCGTCCATATCCAGCAGCACAGTGTCGATACTTCGCCAGTCGAGCATGGGGCCTGTCTACCTCTCAGTGGTGGGGAGGGAGGCCAAAGTGTAGCTGTCCCCATATATACCCTAGATTAAGGGACATTATGCCTGGGTGCGGCGTATGCCGTACAGGATGGCGAACTGTGCACTGTAGTAAGTGAGCATAATTGCTGTATCGGCAAGGGGGAGCGGGGTGACAAATTTATTTAGAGCAATCAGCGTGTCGGACAGCATAAAGGTGATTGCGCCAGTGAATAATAGGCCCGAGTTGCCCCGGTGTGCCGCCGCGCCCAGGGCCATGGCGACAATGGCCAGTAGGTAAAACAGCACTGCCGGTGCCAGTTCCCCGGTGACAGGAAGAATCAGCCGGGCCAGCACAAGAGCGCACAGAATCACCGGCAGGATTCGCATCAGGCTGCGGCGATTGCGGAAGTCGGCGTGGCGCAGGAAGTTAGCAGCGTAGAGAAGTTGGGCTAGCAGAAAGGCGCCTAGGCCAAAGATAAAGTGGTGGGTAAATGTTATTTCCAGCAGCACATCGCCGAGTGCAGAAAAAGCCAGGGCTGCGAGTGTCAGGCTGCGACTGAGCCCATACAGCTGTCGCAGTGCCAGTTGGGCGAGGATGGCGATCGGCAGGGCTTTTAAGGAGGCCATCCAAAGGCCAGTAACTCCGAGGCCGTCAAGAAGCACAAAAAGAGCGGCACAGAGCACAAATGTACAGGGCAGGAAAGGACTGGATTGATGGGCGGTGGGAGCGTTAACGATCATAGTGATGCCTCTTATTATTATCAGATTCTTTATTCAGTGGCGCCTTAAGCTGGCGAGCCAATTAACTGGTTTAGACAAGATGGGGGGTTACCCGTTTAATCGCTGTGATTGCCTGAAGAATTTACCAGCTTTTACCACCGCCTGGATTTTTACCCGAGCCACTTGGGGTGGCGCGCATCTGGGTTACTATCTGTCTTCAGGCAATTATTTATAGGCAGAACGACGTGTTTGCCGAGAAAGTCATTAACGGAGAGCTTTATCGATGAAGGCAGCCAATATTCTGGAAACCATCGGCAATACCCCCCATGTGCGCATTAACCACTTGTTCCGCTCAGATATTGAGGTGTGGATGAAGGTGGAGCGCTTCAATCCCGGCAGCAGTATTAAAGACCGCATCGCCCTGGCGATGATTGAGGATGCCGAGCGTCGCGGCGCCCTGCCGGTGGGCGGTGTGATTATTGAGCCCACCTCCGGCAACACCGGAATCGGTCTGGCCATGGTGGCGGCAGTGAAGGGCTATCGCTTGATTCTTACCATGCCGGAATCCATGTCACTGGAGCGGCGGCAGGTGATGACGGCCATGGGGGCCGAGCTGGTACTCACGCCCAAGGAACAGGGGATGGGGGGCGCTATCGCCAAAGCTGAAGAATTACTGGCAGAACATGCCAACGGTTGGATGCCTCAGCAATTTAACAATCGCGCCAATGTCCAGGTACATCGAGAAACTACCGCTAAAGAAATTCTGGCCGACTTCACCGAGGGGCTGGATTATCTGATTACCGGAGTCGGCACCGGCGGCCATATCACGGGCTGTGGTGAGGTTCTCAAGGCATCTTTTCCCAAGCTGCAGGTGTTTGCCGTCGAACCGGAAAAATCTCCGGTGATCAGTGGTGGCGATAAAGGTCTGCACCGCCTACAGGGAATTGGTGCGGGCTTTATTCCGGAGGTTCTGAATACCGAGATGCTCGACGGCACTATTTTGGTCAGCGAAGAGGATAGTTTTGAAATGACGCGTCAGTGCGCTTTGCGGGAGGGCATTTTTGTGGGTATTTCCTCCGGCGCCAGTTTGGCGGCGTTGAAAAAACGTGAGGGTGAGTTCGCCCCAGGCAGTCGCGTACTGGTATTTAGCTATGACAGCGGTGAGCGCTATCTGTCTGTAAAAGATCTTTTTTCCGCCTAAGGTCCTAAAATCACAGCCTAAAAAATAAGGGAGTTTTAATGAATAAGGCATTATTGGAGCAGGTAATCGCAATCTGCAAAGGCGCCGGGGAAGCCATTTTGACGGTTTACCACAGCAGTGCCGACCTGGAAGTGGAAACCAAGGCGGACGATTCACCGGTGACTGCGGCGGATCTGGCTGCCCACAAGATCCTCGCCCCAGCGCTGGCGCAGCTGATCGAAGGTGTCCCGGTGTTGTCCGAAGAGCAGGAAATGCCCTCTTTTGCCGAGCGCAGCCAGTGGCAGCGCTACTGGATTGTGGATCCGCTGGATGGCACCAAGGAATTTATCCGCCGCACCGGCGAGTTCACCGTAAACGTTGCGCTGATCGAAAACGGCGAGCCCGTGCTGGGGGTGGTGTATGTGCCGGTGTTGGATATCACTTATGCTGGCGGCAAAGGTGCTGGCGCTTTTAAACGTACCGTATCCGGTGATACAGATATCCGTGTGCGTCCATTGAGACAGCGTCTGGAGTCGGGCGAAGCGGTTGAGCTGGTCGCCAGTCGCAGTCATGGTGCCGGTGCCGTGGATCAATTGGTGGAGCGCATTGAATCCAGGTTGGGAGCGGTGGCCTGTAAAAACATGGGGAGCTCTCTCAAATTGTGTCTGGTGGCGGAGGGTGCCGCAGACCTATACCCCAGGCTGGCACCAACATGCGAATGGGACACCGCCGCAGCCCAGGCGGTGGTCGAGGCGGCCGGTGGCACGGTAGTCGATGATCAATTCAAGCTGCTGCGCTACAACCGTAAGGATTCCCTGTTGAATCCGTTTTTTTATGTGATCGGAGATGCGTCTTTCGATTGGCAGGATTTACTCAACACAGAGTCATCCGTGAACTAAGCTTGCCATGCCCCCACCCCGCTGGGGGCGCAATATTATTTGTCACGCCCTTAGATAAAAACAGAAAAGGCCGGCAGCATGCCCAGCCATATGAGCCATAATGAGCCGCCACTCAGTGAAACTCGCGGTCTGCGCCGGCAGCTCGAAGATGAAATTGCTTGGTTGCAGCGGCAACAGGATGCTATTGCGGAAACCGATTCGGAAAATCAAACGCTACTGCGACGCACATTAAACGGTATGATCTTTTCCCGCCGGGCGCTGTTGGGAAGAATGCCACGCTGACTCCTCCCTGTAATTTGCGCAAAACAATATTTTTTCTAAGATTGATCCAAAATCCCATAGGTCTGTTTTAATTTATCAGCAGAATGCTGGGAAGCCCTTCCTTACTCTTAGTCTCCTTGTGAGCCGATAATGGCTTAAAGGAATTTTTGGATAATTTTATAATTGGTTTACTTAAAAGCGGCAGATGAAAGGCGCAGCTTACCGCGAATGATCCAAGCTTGGCACTTTGCAATCGATCCAACTTGACAGTTATGTCCTTTAAGACTCGCCAGGTTAGAGGGGTCCTGCAAAAACATGTACTTATTGTGCTGCGATCTGGGTGCCAGTGGCACTACGGAATTATTCATTGCTTAATAAAATAAATAATTATTTACTGAAGGCGTCTGTCTCAATTAGAAATACTACCGCTGGATTTATTGCACTGGAAAAATAGTGGATTTTCCTTGCCAGATTGCCTTCACCAGATTGAAACCCGTCTACGCTTTGGAAAGCTAATGACTAAGAGAATTTTCCAATGCGCTACCCGGTTGTGCTTCACAATATTGAATACGCCGGCTTCGGTGCCATAGCACCGGACCTGCCGCATTGTCATTGCTATGCCGAAACCTTAGATGGCGCCCTGCAAAAAATGGCGGAAACAATATTCCAGCGCCTCGAAGAGTTACACAAGGCCGGGAAGCCCATACCCAAGCCACAGGATGTGGATCATCTACGAGAAAACCCCGCCTTTGCGGGTGGCATCTGGGCCATTATCGATGTCGAGAGTGTATAGCTTTTCTGAGGCTGGACTCTGTGAGGTCATGGTGCCTGATCGACAAACGCCCCACAGAGATATTACGAAATTTTCAGAGATTCCCTAATAAGTATCGTGATGCAAGGATGTCTGTCATGAAAGTAATTTTCTTTGCCCTGGCCCTGCTAGTGTCGCCTGTGGTCAGTGCGGTGGAATGGAATAATCCTTTTGAGGGTATAGAGTCTGGGGAGTATCGGGTTATCACCACGCTGGGCTTGGGATCTGGAGATTTGCAGCTCAATAGTCAGCGGGATTTTTTCGGTTATGCCAGCGTGGGAATTACCCCGGCGGTGGGTGTGTGGCAGGTAAACCTGCGCTATTCACGATTTGATGACAGCCGCGTGAAAATCAATCAGGTGGGTCTGAATTTCAAGGTGGATTTTACCCTGAACTGCTATGTCCAGTGCCTCTATTGGATGGCTGGCTGGAATTATGCCGATATTGACCTGAATAATGTGCGTAAATACGGCTACTGGTATCACCACAAAGACAAGTGGCACCCTTTGGATCGCGAGGATGATTGGTATTATGATGGCTATTACTACCATGTCATCAATGCAAATGGCAGCGATACCTTTTGGAATCTGGGCCTCGGTTACCGGTTTATGTGGAACCCGGATTTCGATACCTCCATTGAGTACAATTACAATGATATTGGCTCGATCTATCGAGTGAACCTGGGACACCTGCGCACTTTAAGTCTCAATCTTTCCTATCGATTTTAATATTATTATTTAGCCGCCTTGTTGGCGTGCGTATTTATTGTTTGAGCATAGTGCGATAAATGACAGCGCACTTATAAAGCGGGGAACCCGCAGGGGCTTCCCGCTCCGTTTACTCAGCCAGTGAACCGGCTGGAAAATACTCGATTTAAATACGATAAATAGTCTTTAACCAGAGGATCCTGCCGGGTTCATTCACCCTGTCGAGTTGTGGAAAGTTAGGAATTTCCGCACCGGCGCGGCTGACATGTTCCGCGTAAGTTTCATCGAGAAGGTTATCTATTCCCGCCGTCAACAGCAGACGCTTGTTTGGCCGCCAGCCCGCGTTAATTGACAGCACATTGGCAGAGTCTGTGGGACCGAAGTCTTGTCCGATGATATTGCCTTTGCCGACATCGACACGATCCTGGCTGGCTATTGCCCGCCACAGAATACCCGCAGACCACTGGGTATGCTCGTAGTGGAGCCCTAGGCGCGCCTCCAGTGGAGGCAGTTGGGCCAGAGTGCTCTCGTCGCTATCGTTGGCGCCGCGCACTGATGTCAGAGTGAATTCACTGCGCCAGTTGTCGGTTAATTGATAGCTGGCATCCAGCTCCAGTCCCCAGGTCCGCGCCTGAACATTGCGTATTACCGCAACAGTGCGGCCGCCTGAAGAGCTCCCCATATCCATGTCGTCGCCCATGCTGGACATATCGTTCATCTCTGCCATTAGCGCCGTCTTCTGGAAGTCATTCTGTACCAGCAGGTAGTCGCGAATAGCACTGGCGAAGGCGGAAATACTGGCGGACAGATTTTCATCGCGGTAAATATAGCCGATATCTAACTGAGTCGTTTTTTCCGCTTCCACATTGAGTGCGCTGTAGGAATCCTCCGCTTCGCGAGAGAAAATTTCCCAATAGTCGGGGAAGCGTTCGCTGTATCCCAGGCCAGCATAGAGAGTGGCTGAGTTTTCAGGTGCTGTTGGCAGCGCTCGCTCATAGCGCAGAAAACCGCTAGGTAGGCGTTCCGAGCGAGTTTCCCCGGCACTGGGGTTTTCCACAGAGGACATCATCGAGAGAGAGATCGTCTCGCGCAGGTCGCGAACTTCCCAGTCGTCTAGGCGGGCACCGACAATCCAGCGTTGATTGGGAGCTATCTGCCACCCGGCCTCGGAGAAAATACCCAGCTGGGAAAATTCGGCATCTGCATCCCGCGCGAGCTGACGGTAATCAAGCATCGTTTGGTTCATGCTCATGCGGCTGCTATGGCGGTTTTCTCGTGTATCCAGGCCGGCGGTTAGCTCGATGTTATCCGCAGGGGCAAACTCCAGGCTCAGCTTGGTTCCATAGGTCTCGCTGTCTAAATTCATGGCGCTGGGGTTAGCTGCCATCCCTGCAGGTTCACGCAGGCTGTAGTTATCCATAACGTGGTCGATGTAGTTGTAATACGCCTGAATCTCAATGGCACTCAACAGCCCCCCGGGGTTACTGCGGCGGTATTTTGCTCTATAGCTTTCTCGATCAAACTTACTGCCGTCAGCGCCCCGGTCGGCATAGGCCGCTTCAGCGTCGCTAAAGGTGCTATCGAATTCCAGGCGGGTATCGTCGTTTGGAGTCCAGGCTAGGTTTACCTTGCTGTTCCAGCGCGCATAGTTGGAGTGCACCTGGTTGCCGTCACCATCTTCATAGTCATCGGCGGAAGCGGAGGTCGCCGAACCGCGCAGGGAAAGTTGAGGGGTTTTATAGGCGAGGTCAAAGAGTCCATCTTTGCGATCGGCACTGCCGCCGAGCAGGCTCGCGTGTATATCCCACTCCGATTCGCTGGGACGCTCCTGCAGCTGATTGAACAGTACTACCCCGGCGGAATTACCCGGCCCATGCACAACACTTTGGGGCCCCTTGATCACTTCGATTTCATCGAGGCTCTCGGGGAAAATATATGCGGTGGGCGGGTCCATGCGGCTGGGGCAGCCGCCCATAATCGATTCCCCATCCAACAGCATGCCCAGGCGCGAACCGCCCATACCGCGCAATAGGGGATCGCCACTGGTGCCGCCTTTGCGGACTACGGAAAAACCGGGAATCGTTTTCAGGTAATCGGCACCGTCATTGGCAGGCAGGGGTTGGCGAGGCATTTTGGGGTCTGTCACCAGGTTGAGAGGCAGCTCGGTTTTTACCCCGGTGACTACCATCTGTTCCATTTCTCCCTCTTTGCTGCTGTTCTTCTCGTTGGCAAGCAACGTGCCGGAATAGGTACAGCCGGCAATAATGGCCAGGCTGAGTGGTGTGTGCAGTGAAAATTTCTTTGAAAATTTAAAATTGTACATACTGACTTATCCGTTTATCAGACCGTGCAGCGGACACGGTTATACGTGCGCGTAAAAAGGCGCGCACGGATTTATCCCGGCCGTAATCACAGCTGGGAATTCCTATTTTGACGAGGCGGATATACGGCTGTAACAGCCTGGCCAGGTTAATCGCGAGTAAACGCTTCATTATGACGCGCGCTACCCAGCCTCGAAATCAGACCTCGAATTTTCGACACACTTTTTCAGTGCTGAAAAATTAATGGAAAAACGGTGGTGTTAAACCGGCGGGGCGCGGATAAGAGGGCGGGTATGTCTGTGGGAATGAACCGGACTGAAACCGATGGCTGGCGTGGGCAGGATGTTTCCCGCGATGGCTGCATACAGCTCTGCCGCCGGCGCACTGGCCAGGCTGGCCGCGGCGGAAAAATTACAATGATTGTCGGCAAAAGAATGTGCGGTCAGCGTATCGTGGTTATGCCCGCTCGTTTCAGTCTGAGGGCCGTGGTGGTGCTCTTCTACCGGGCTTGCCAGGGCATTTAATAAAAGTGCGCTGCGGCTGTCGCCGTGACAGAGGCCGTAGGGGGTAGAGTCCGCAAAGGCGGCGGGCATAAATCCCGCAGGTACCAAACCACGCGCACTGAGAAACACCACTAAAAGCAACAGCGCCTGCCATTGGGGCAGGTGTGGGCGGCTTTTTAAGATGCGCTGGGGGCTCATAAATAGTGGATCTTAAGATGACCGGGGCCGATTTCGATTTCTCGGGCAGGTGGCAACAGATTACCCGTTAGGTGGTAAAAGTGCCACTGCCATCATCAAAATATGGGCAGGGAGTGTTTATTAATTTGTTGTGCTCCCTATCGAGCGAGGATCTTTATCCGATAATTTTACTGGAAGAGGGATTTTATTCGCGCGCTGATGCCGTGAAAAAACTGGTGCTTCTTTTTCGCTTTGTCACCGCTTAAAAAATTGATCTGGATCGCCTGGCGTTTACCGACAAAACTGGGATAACCATGCCAGCAATTATCGGTCACCTTGAAAGCAACCAGGGAACTCGGGCCTGGGAGTAATTCATCGGTGTAATCGTCCATGTTATCGCCACTGCGCAGGATACGCAGGCGGCCGGTAGACGCCGGCCATTCATCATTGAGGTAGATCAAAAGCGTAATCAATTTGCTTTTCGAATCTGTATGGATTCGTCCGTCCTTGGCTCGGGAATACCCACGCAGTGTCGCCATCATCGGCTTATCGGACAGGTCGACGGAAAATTTTTCGCCGAGAATCTGTCTTACTTCAGGGCTGCCAAACTGTTCGACAAAATCGCGCAGGCGCTCGGTAGTCTTCACATCGTTGATATTGAAGCTGCCGCCTTTGTCCAGGGGGGGGAAATCGGCGATCAGGGCGCTGGCCTCTTCAGAAGCCAGTGAGCGCTCAAGGTAAAAGTGGGGGAAGGGGGAAGACTTTACCGCTGCACGGCTGAGCAGCTCGATTGTGTTTTGAGACATGTTCGTGTTGGGTTCCCTGTTTTTGTGGAATTCTATTTCTTGAACAGCACGAGTATCTCTCTTGGGGACGGCCCACTGCAACTTAATGGAACCCAGGTGCAGGCGCTGGTTAGATTTTTCCACTGCGCTTCAGGCGCCAGTAGGCTTCTACCAACGCTTGGTGCAACAGCTCCGGGCGGGAGTCGACGACGGATACGTTACAGGCTTGCAACTGTTGTAACAGGCGTGCGCGCCGGCGCAGGAAATCCTGTGCTGCGGCACTGTCGACCGCTTCGGAAAAATTCCCGATGGGCTTTTGCGCCACGCGGTCTACGGCCGTTTCCCGCAGGCTGGCCACCATCACCAGGTGATTGCGGGTGAGCAGTCGCACGGCGGTGAGCAGTTCGGCACTGTCTTCATCACGCAGATTGGTGATCAGGATCACCAGGGCGCGGCGCTTGTGGGTGGCCAACAGTTGCTGGGCGGCGCCGCTATAGTCTGCACTGCCGGTGCCGGAGTGGAGGTCGTAGACATTGTTGAGCAGTAGGTTGATCGCGCTCTCGCCCTTGACCGGCGGCAGCTGTCCACCGGAGCTGTCGCGAGCGGCGGCAAATGCCTGCAGGCCCACGGCATCGCCCTGTTTAATCGCCACATAGGCGGATAGCAGCAGGCCGTTAAGTGCGTGGTCGAAATGGCTCAGCTCGCCGTCTTTGGCGCGCATGCGCCGACCGCAGTCGAGCATATAGATGATTTCCTGATCGCGCTCGTCCTGGTATTCACGGCTGATCAGTTTGCGCAGGCGCGAGCTTGCGCGCCAATCGACCTGTCGCTGGCTATCGCCCTGGCGGTATTCGCGCAGCTGGCGGAAGTCCATGCCCTCGCCGCGCCGCTGCTGTTGGTGCAGGCCGAGCTGGCGCAGGGTCTGTTCGGTGGAAAGCGCTTGTAGGGAGGAAATACCGAGGAAGTTGGGGTAGACCTTCACGGTCTGTTTGTCTCCGAGCCACATCTGGGTCTGCCACAGGCCCCAGGGGGAATCGGCGAGTACTTCGATACGCCCGAATTCAGCACTGCCGCGGCGGTGTGGCACCAAGGAGTACTCGATGGCAACTTCCTGATCCGGCTCCAGCTTTGCTTGGCGCGGTAGCCCGGTGCTGGCCAGTTGTTGCGGCACACTGTCGCACACCCAAAGCTTTAGCGCGCGAGGGCCGCTGTTGCGCAGTTTCAAGCGCGCGCTGTTGCGCACGCCCAGGGCCAGATTGCCGGGCAGTTTTCGTGCGCCCTCAAGGCCCTTCACTCTGCGCCCGGTGAGGAGATCCAGCAGGGCCGCGCCGATCAACAGGCCCCCGCCGGTCCACCACAGTGAGACCACCAGGTCTGCAGACTGGGGTAGCCAAATACGCGCGGCACTCACGGCCAGTGCGGTCAGGCACCAGTAGCCGAGGAGTTTGATCAGGCGGTGGCTGGGTCCGGGACGTCCGAGGCGGGGCTCTGCGCTCGAAACCTCTGTCGCGGCGACGCTCTGTGTCACAGCCGCGGTGCCTCGACGCTATCGATGATCATTGCCAGAGCACTGTCGGTGGTTTCGCCATCGATCTCCATATCCGGGGAGAGGCTCACGCGGTGGCGCATCACCGGAATCGCCATCATTTTGATATCGTCCGGCAGCACGAATTCGCGACCCTGCAGCAGAGCGCTGGCACGGGCGGCCTGCAGCAGGCCGATACTGGCGCGGGGGCCGGCGGGGCTGCGCAGTTGGGCTGCTTTGCGGGTGGCGCGCACCAGACGCACGGCGTAGTCCAGCACCTGCTGATCCAGCGCCACTTGCGGTACCAGGGCTTGTAATTGTTGCAACTGCGCGATGGTGATTTCCCCGGCGGGTTTCTCCCGCAGGCGCTGCTCGATACGGCCACTGCTGGCGGCGGCGGCCAGTTGCAGCTCGGCCTCCAGGCTTGGGTAGTCGATCAGAACTTTGAGCAGGAATCGGTCCAGTTCCGCCTCCGGCAGCGGGTAAGTGCCCTCCTGCTCGATGGGGTTTTGAGTAGCCAGCACCATAAAGGGGCTGGGCACCGGCAGCGCTGTGCCGTCGATAGTGACCTGTTTCTCCTGCATCACTTCGAGTAGGGCGGCCTGGGTCTTGGCGGGGGCGCGGTTGATCTCGTCCGCCAGCAACAGGTTGGTAAACACCGGGCCGCGGCGCACTTCGAAGCGGCTTTCGCCCATGTTGTACATGGCGTGGCCGGTGACATCCGCCGGCATCAGGTCCGGGGTGAACTGGATGCGGCGGAAGCTGCCGCCGAAACAGTTGGCCAGGGTGCGCACCAGCAGGGTCTTGCCGAGACCGGGTACGCCCTCCAGCAGCACGTGGCCCGAAGCCAGCAGCGCCACCAGGACCTGTTCGACCACCTGTTCCTGGCCGATCAATAGGCGGTTGATCGTGTTACGCAGCAACTGCAACTGGGCTGAAGCGGTCTGCCAATCTGGCGCCTGGCTGTGGGTTTGTGGTTCGGGATTCAGGGTGGTATCGCTCATAGGACTGCCTCAATTCGCTGCAGGGTGCGCATTTGTTCGGTAAAGGATTCTTCGCTGATCGCCGGTTTGCCCCACAGGCAGGCGATGATGCTGTGTTCGCTGAGATTGGTTTCGGCGCTGAGCTTTTTACACAGCTTTTGCCGGGCGGCAGCGCTGGCCCCTGCCGCGCCGAGACGGCGCAGCAGCGCCTCGCGCTGGCCGCGCAGCAGTCGCTCACATTGGTCGTCGCGCCAGTAATAGTGCCCACAGGCAGAGATATGTTCCAGCAGTGAGCGGCGTACGGTTTCCGGTGGCGGCTGCAGGGGGCCGAAGCGACGTGCGCGCAGTAGTAGCCAGCCGAAAAGGGCGAGCAGGCCGGAAATAAAAAACTCGGCGGCATACTTGCGCGCGAGGAACCCCAGCGATTCGAATCGCGGGCGCGTCAGGAAGACAAAATCGCCACTGCCGGCCAGTAGCTGAAGGAAATAGGCGTGGTCGAAGTGGCCGATACGGTGAGACTGCCAGATGGTGCTGTCGGTCAGCAGGGTGATGACGCCGGTGCCCCGTCCAAACTGCATAAACGGCGCTGCCTCGTCTTCGCGCCAAACTTTGGCAAAGAATAGGGGGGCGCCCTCGGCGCTGCTGTCATCGATGCCCTCGTGGTAGAGCAGGTGGCTGGCGTCGAAATGTAACTGAATTTCGGCCCCGCTGGCGGTGGGTAGGGTGACCAGGTTTTCTGGCTCCACATCCGGGTTGCGAGGTTTCTCTGCCTCTGATTCGGCTTTATCCTCGACTAGCCCCTCATCGATCTTGCGGTTGTATTCGCGCAGGGCCTCGCCGGGGCTCTGCTCAGGGTTCAGTTCGGCGTCTTCCCCTATCAGCGGTTGCAGAGGGTGCTCAAAATGAAACTCTTCATGCCCCTCAATCATGGAGACGCCGAGGGCCTCCAGCAGCCAGTCGCGCTCTTCGCTGCGTCCCTTGTCGAAATCGAAGCCTTCAGTGCGCGCGACTACGATGGCGTGGCCGCCGCTCTCAACCCACTGCAATAGCTCCTCAACGCGCTGAGGATTGTAGATTTGACTGGAGCTGGCGATAAACAGGGTGGCGTCTGCAGGCAGCATATTCAGCACGGAGATATTTTCCGCCTGGCGGGGCTCCAGCCCCACCTCGGCCAGGTAGTGCTCGGCGGCCAGGAACGGATTGCGTCGTGCTTCTGCTCCCCAGCCACGGTCCTTTTCCTCGGTGTAGCGCTCAAAGAACGCGAGGAACAGCCATGCCAGCGCGGCACACAGCAGCAGAGCGAAACCAATCAACAGGCGTTTAGCGGTCATTGGCAAATACCTCCTGCCACTGCTGGCACAGGTCGCCTACCTGTGTATCGGCGGGGGGGCGGTGGGCGTAGGCCAGTTGCTGCCAGTTCATCGTGAGCTGCTGTACAAACTGGCTCATAGGCGCGCTCACCGGGCGCTGCAGGCCTTCTGGTGTCCGCTGGCGCTGACTTACCAATTGGGCGCACTCGTTCTCGGTGAGGTGGTCGCCAAAATAAAATTGGAAGTCCTCGATCAGGTGGGACAGGGTGGCGCGATATAAAAGGCCCAGGCCGGCGCGCTGGTCGCCCGCCCGCCACAGGCGCAGTACCTCCGCGCACACATCGTTGGGCAGACTGGACTGGCGCACGTCGAGGCCAAATAGGGTCTCCGGCGCCTCCGCCGCTTTTGTTTTCGCATTAGGCTGCCAGCGCACGCTGTTGAGAATGGCCTCGTGGTGGCGCCAGCCCAGATAGATCAACCCGGCGATTACACCGATCCAAAGCAGTAACTCAATGGGCTTGGCAAGCAGAGCTCCCCAGTTGATACCCGAGGAATTGTCGGCTTCATCGGCGTTCTCGCTGAGCCATTCGAACAGCCACTCGAACAGTTTGATCAGCCACTCGGGAATTTTTCCTTGTTCGCTATCAAAGTCTTTGAGGCGCCAGCCGCTCTCCTCCTCGATCCTGTGGAAGTCTTCTGCCGCGAGGATCTTATCGATATGTTGTTGCGCCTGCTGGGGGCTCTCTAGAGTTTCCGCCCAGGCCTGTGGCGTCGGTGTCAGCGAGGCACAGGCGAGCGCACACAGCAGTAACACCGTGGCCAGAGGCGAGGCGCCGTTTGCAGTGGGCTTGCGCGACTGTTGAGCGCGCTGGTGGCGCTCCACCAGATCGCGGAACTGGATCTCGATATCCCAGCCTTCCAGCTCGATGCGCCGACCAATATACAGACAGAAGCCGCTCACAATATAAAACGGTGCCACCGCCGCCATAATTAGCAGACAGAGAACGTTGGAGACCCATTCCAGCGCCAGGGTCTCGCCGCGGACCAGGGGCGTCCACTCGATATTTGCCGTAACCTGCTCGGGGATAAACAGGTAGATAAGGATAAAGGCGGCGATCAGGAAGAAGGTCTCCAGGTGGATACCGGTCAAAGTCAGCCAGGTAGCGGCTCCGGAATGTTTGCGGTGCAGTACGCCGATACGCGCAGCGCGCGCGCCGCCCTTGGACTGCTCCAGTACGGTCACCGGCATATCGAAGGCGCGCGTGGGGCTCAGGCGGCGGATCGTGATCCAGGCGAGCCAGTCGGTGCGGTTCTGCCGGAAAAACGCTTTCAGTGCCGCCAGCGCGGATACCGGCGTGCCGAATAGGGTGCGGCTGATCATAAACAGCGGCAGGCGGTCGAACACGGGTTTTAGCCACCAGACCGCGAACAGCGACCAGCCCGGATGGCCGGGGAAAAACCAAGCGAGAGGGCCCAATAGCAAGGCAGCCGGTATCAGCCAGACCAGAAACATTGGCAGCCAGTATTTGCGCGCCAGGGCGATGCCCAAGTCGATGGACTCCCAGGGTGAGCGCAGGCGTGCGCGTACCGCCAGATGCTTAACTTGCATGGCTGGAACCCCCGCGCCCGGCCAGGGCGAAATAGGCGAATACCAGCAGCCACAGAAGAGCGCCGAAGCCGAGTTTGATCGCGATGGGCATGGCCGTGCTGGACGACCAGAAGGCCTCTAGGAAGGCGGCGATCACCAGCATCAGGAAGGTGCCGTACATAATTTTCATGGCCTCGACACTGGCTAGGCGCAGGGCTACCGAGCGTCGGTGTTGACCCGGATCTACCAGCGAGCGCCCGAGCAGCAGGCCGGCGGCTCCGGCCAGCACTATGGCGGTCAGCTCAAAGGCGCCGTGGCCGATCACGAAGGGGTAGAAGGTGGTTACAAACCCCACTCTGGTGATATGGCCAAATACCGCGCCGAGGTAGATGCCGTTGAAAACCAAAAAAAAGATGGAGCCGAAGCCGAACAGTATGCCCCCGGCAAAAGTGCGAAAAGCAATTCCGATATTGTTCTTGATGTAGAAACCGAACATGGCCAGGTCGGTATCCGAGCCGCGCTCACGCCCGAGCACGCGATTGCCGGGGTCGTACATGGATTCCAGGGAGAGCACATCGCCGGGAGCCATGACCGCATAAATTAATGCATCGTTGTTGTAGGTGCCGATGCCCATCACCAGGGCGGGCAGCAAAAACAGTGCACTGGCCAGAGCCACCACGCGGCCGTTGGCGCGCACGGCCTGGGGAAATCCGGCTACCAGGTAGTGTAACCAACCCTTGCGGCGCAGGGTTTGCTGGCGGTAAACACGGTGGTGGGCCGACGTGACCAGCTGGTTGAGGTGGTCGATCAGGCGGCTAGTGTACTGGCGCTCCTTGGCGACCGCCAGTTGCTGGCACAGCTCGCGGTAGGCGGCGGGCAAGTCCGGTGTGGCCACTTCAGCGCGGGCCTGATCGTTTTTAAGCCAGGTCTCCAGCTGTGCCCAGCTGTCGCGGTGGCGATTTTCAAAATCTCTCTGTCTCATGAATTCCTAGCCCCTGCCACCCAATAACCAGCTACCCACGGCGCGCAGGTACTCCAGCGCGGCGCGGCCTCTCTTGGCAGTGATCGGCTCGAGCAAATTGGCGAGTTCCTGTTGGCGCGCCTCGCTCAAGTCGTCGTGGCGCTCCAGCAGGCTGATCAGGGCTAGTTGGTCCTGCTGTTTGAAATTGCGTGGTGGCGGCAGCGGTGTTGTGTCCGGCAGTGCCATGGGTACCTTGTCCGTGTCGCGGTAGACCACCAGGGTACCTGCGGCCAAATCGCCGAGGCGCTGAAAGTTGCGCCCCAGGGTCATGGCAATTACGCCGGTGGCGTAGGCGAAAGGTAGGAAGTCGGCGAAGCGCAGCAGGTTGCGCACAATAGAGGCGCCCCAGGAGATGGGAGTGAGGTTGTCGTTCACCACCACCAGGCCAAAGGCCTTTTTGCCCGGTGTCTGGCCGCCGCGCAGCACCTCGAAAAACACCGGGTAAAACCACTCCAACAGGAAGGAGCAGACTAGCCAGATCCCCATACCGGCAGTTTTGGCAAAGGCCAGGCCTATGCCGAGCCCAGCGAGTATTAGGGTTCGATAAAACACATCCACGGCAAAGGCGAGGATGCGCGGCACAGGCCCAGCGGCCCGCGCGCGTAGATCGATACCCTCGGGGGTTTCGACGTTATAGGTGGTATCCAGCAAGCCACCGCTCCTGTTGGATTATTTTAAAAGTCAGACTTTGTGGGGGCTGCCGAAGATCTTACGATATGCGACGCCATAGGCAATGCTGCACAGGGGGATGGCCCAAATAAGGCCAATGAGCAGCGCTAAACTGCCGGCCATATAGGTCAGTAGCAGTACGATTATGAGTCCGAAGAAAGCGAACCAGTTTTTGGAGATTGCTTTGCGAGATGTTTCCAGGGCCTGCCAGGGGCCTAGATTGCGGTCGGCAATCAAAGGCATTGCTAGCAAGTATGCGATGGCCAAGTAAATACCGGGAATGACCAGCAGCAGGGAGCCTAGCATAATCATCAAGTACATGATAATAGTACCAATGCCTAAGGGTACGATCTTGTCAAAGTAGGAAAACACCTCGGCTCCAGATGTTTGTTCCCCGCGGGCTATTTTGATTCCAATCATCGCCATACCAACGGCCAGCGGCGCACCGGCAATAATGACGATAAGTTGGTAAATCAATGCCCCAAAAAACATAGATTGAGAAGCTTGATCTGTACTCCCCATACCCAGTACTGCAGCGCCACCGGCACCGGTAAGCAGCCCAGCCACGATACTGATACCTATTGAGCCGACTACGTAAAGCAGTGCTCCGATCAACACCGTGCCTTTGTTACCGCTGGTACGCTCCCAGGCTTCGCTGAGGATCTCCCCGATCGCAAACGAATAATCTCCGGCAATGCCTTTCTCAATAGAGCCAAAATCACCACTCTCTTCCCCCTCGGCTAGCTGTGCCTGAGGAGCTTGATAAATATCACTCATCCTGTCTGATGTCCTTATTAAAAGTTAACTGGGTGGGTGTGCAGAGTCTTGGGGGCGAATATCTCACAGGCGTGATTTAGGAACAATGCCACGCCAGTACAGCAGCAAATTAGGTGATGGATCTTTCTCAGCATAAAATTCCCCCTAGACGTAAAAAGGAGAGGTAATAATGAAGAGAACTCTATGGGCGGGAGCTGTGATACTGGTTTTGATCGCCGCCGGATATGTGGCGCTACCCTTCTATTCAATGGACCAGTTACAGCGGGCTGCGCAGATGGCTAAAGCTGAGGAGCCGGAAAAAAGGCGTGAGAGTATCGATACTCTCGAGCGCTATGTGGATTTTCCGGTATTACGTGACAATCTAAGAGTTCGCATGCAGGAACAGCTGCGCTCATCTATAGGTAATTCAATTCCGCAAGAGTTTGATGAACTCCTGAGTGCCGGGGCCAACTTTGTGATGGGGCCTTTGATGCAACAGTTTGTCACCCCTGAGGGGATCGCTGCCCTACTGCGTGGCGGTGATGACTTACGGGGTATAGAGCGGGAACTGATTGGTGGGGGGGCAGCCCAGGAGGAGCGAGCTATTCCCTTAGGGGAGCAAGATTCAGAGCAGGGCTCCAAGCGCAACTGGAAGCGTCTCAAGTGGCGCTTTACCGATATCAATCACTTCAGTGTCGATTATGGCGAGGCCGACCGGGCGGAGCTGCGGCTGATAATGCAGCGCAATGGCCTGCATTGGCAGCTGGTGGATATCGAGTTGCTCAATGACAGTACGGGGCCGGGCTGATTATGGAAAAGGATAATTCCGTCAATGTGTTTGGCGACCCTCTTGTTCCCTGTAGCTTGGCGCCAATGACCGGTTTTTTTCGCGATGGCTGCTGTAATACCTGCAAAGAGGACCAGGGCTCCCACACGGTTTGTGTCGAGGTGAGTGCCGAATTTCTCGCATTTTCCCGCAGCCGTGGCAACGACTTAAGTCGCCCCATTGAGGAATATGGATTCCCGGGACTGGCCCCGGGAGATCGCTGGTGTCTGTGTGCCGCGCGCTGGTTAGAGGCCCAGCAGCAGGATAGGGCCCCGCGAGTTTTTTTACAGCGTACCCACCTGAAAGCATTGGAAATCGTACCTTTGCAACTGTTACGCCAATACGCCACCGATCTTAATTAGTCTTAATCGCAAGAAAAGCCGGTTTCAGCTATTGTGCTCTTAGCGGATTTTTGAATTTCTGGTACCGGTTTTTCTTATGTTATTTCCAAATAATAGGGTTATTACTTGATCGCTGTAGTAAGCACAAAGTGATCGATTGAAATTATCGCCTCGCCAGTCGGATTAAAGAATTTATTTGGCCTCTTGGGATAAATGTCTCATCCTAATTAACTCATTTAGTATTTTCCTCTCGATGGATATCGTAATCACGCACTACTTGAGCTATGCGAATGCGGTAATGCTCAAATAAGCTGTCTCTGCCCAGTTGCTGGGCCTCTCGATGTTGCATCTGATTTTTCCAGGTTTGCACTGCTTGCTCATCTCGCCAGAACGACAGAGAGAGAACGGTGTTGGGTCTGGAGAGACTTTGAAACCTTTCCACCGAAATAAACCCATCAATATACTGAAGCCAGCGCTTTAGCTCTTGGGCCTTGGAAAAGTAGGATTCTCTGCCTGTCTCTTTAGGTGTTACCTCAAAAATAACGGCGATCATCTTTATTTTCCATATCCTTGGTTTATGGCTAGATAAGTACATGGCACCGGCTGAAGGAATGAACGTTTCTCCTTGTTGATAAACTTCTTGTTCATAGCAACGCGGAAATTGGCAGCGCCCAATTCGGAGGTTTTAAGCCGTTTTCTATATTGCTCGTAACTCACCAGACTATCGAAACTGATCAGGCCAAAGGCACGGTTATTTGTGCCTTCATAGGGTAGAAAGTAACCTAAGAGTTCGCCTCCGCATTCAGGGATAATTTTTCCCCAGTTCTCTGCATACTCTCTGAATTCTTCCAATTGATGGGGGTTTATACAATACTCGATAAAGCAGGTAATCGTCATAAGCTTTGCCTCTGTTTGGGATACGTTGCATTCTATGGCTCAATAGTTTTTATGCTTCGATCTACAACGAACTATTTGGTGTGCTTATGGAGCCTGATATATCTCTGGTGGCGGGTCTGATTGGTGATAAGACTCGCTCAAAAATGTTAATGGCACTGATGAGTGGTAAAGCCCTGACGGCAACCGAATTGGCCTGTGAGGCGGATATCAGTGCTCAGACAGCGAGTACGCATTTATCCAAACTTACCGAGGGCAGTTTGCTGGTGGTGCGCAAACAAGGGCGCCATAAATATTTTCAGTTGCGCGATCATGAGGTGGCGGAAATATTGGAGAAGCTGCTCAATATAAGTAGTACGCAGGCGCGCAGAAGTATTGATACTGGCCCGGCAAATCCTGACCTGAGAAAAGCTCGAATTTGTTACGATCATCTGGCTGGGAGTTTCGGAGTTGCTCTATATGACTCTCTAATGGCAGAAGGTATCATCATCGAAGAGTTTCAGAGTGCGGAACTGACTGAAAAAGGGAAGAAATTTTTCTCTAAACTAGGTGTTGATATTGAGGAGTTGAGAAAGACTCGGCGTCCATTGTGCAAGTCTTGTTTAGACTGGAGTGAGAGACGTAATCATCTGGCAGGCAGTCTGGGTCAATGGATATTAGAGGATGCGTTTAGCAAAAAGTGGGCGCAGAGAAGATTGGATTCTCGCGTGATTGACTTCTCAAACTCTGGCCTTAAGAAATTCCTACATAACTATCGGGTATCGATTGAAATTTGAAATTTGGTGGCGGTCGGTAAATGGGTGTATTACCCGCCTATTCAAATAGGAGTTCTATACTGTTTGAATAACTGTTTTTTTAGTTTGTGTTTCATAAATTGTTGGAACCATATTTTTCTTGGTAGTAACTTGTAGCGAACATAAAAGCCCATTTAACCTGTAGGTTATTCCTATGTCTAGAAGAGTTCCCAAAAAGATCGCCTTTATTGGTTCAAGCTCCATCTATGGACGAGGTGATACCGAGCTGGGAGGCTTCGTTCAAAGGTTTCGTTTCCGTTACGAACCTTTGAATCCCAAAAACTTAGTCTATGCATTGGGAATATTTGGTGAAAGTGTTGTATCGCTTACTCAGCGGGTTTCAGCGGAACTCTCTGTGAGAAGGCCCCATTTAATAGGGCTCTACCCTGGTTATAATGATATTTGCCGCATTGGCGGGGAAGCGGCAAAGAATACGATGGCTTTGGATTTTTTTCGCCAGGCGATGTTAGAGCTACTGCAAGCATCCAGTGAGATCGCCCCCAGCTTTGTAATGACCGGCATCCCCTTTGATGAGCGGAGAACGACGCCTTATCGCGATAGCGATAGCTATTTCTTTCGAAAAGATGCACAGCTTTATAGCCAAGTGGTGAGAGAAGTAGCCTTGAGTGAAGGAATCCCAGTGCTGGATTTTGAAAGTTTATGGTGCGCATTGGCGATTATGCCACTGCTTTCTGAAGATGGGCTCCATGCAAACCCCGTTGGGCATCAATTACTTTGTGAACAGACCTGGAATTTTATTTCGAGAAATTATTTTTGATTCTGTTGCGAAAATTTCCTTGCCGTCTAAAAATTTTGATAAAGGGAAGTGTGAGGCGAATAAATGAAAAAGAATAAAATGACCAGTAATTTGAAATCTTTAAAGGCTCTGTCTGAGGCAAGTCGATGTGCTGAGGAATATATATCCAAAATTCGCGAGCGAAGAGTCAGTCCATCACCTTTAGATTTGAGTGAGCTGGAAAGATTAAACTCCTCCCTGCCTCACAAAGGGCAAGAGGCGCAACAGGTGATTGCAGAGCTCCATCATTACGCCTCTCCCGCTACTGTGGCGAGTACCGGTGGTCGCTTCTTCGGTTTGGTGGTCGGGGGCTCTACCCCGGCAGCAATGGGGGCCTCTATTTTAAATGCGGCCTGGGACCAAGTGGCGGTACTGGAATCATCGGCACCCTCGGCAGTTTACTTGGAGCGCATTGCCGCTCAGTGGCTACTGCAATTGCTGGAGTTACCGGAAGAAAGTAGTGTTGGATTTACCACTGGCTCCTCTATGGCGAACATGGTTTGTTTGGCTGCAGCACGCAACCATCAATATGAGAAACTGGGTATTGATCTGGCGAAAAAGGGGCTAGCCGGAGCACCCCCGCTGAGGATTATTGTATCTGAAGAATCCCATGTCACAGTGCATAAAGCTTTGTCGATTCTTGGAATTGGTACAGACCAATTGGTGAAAGCTCCCTGCGACAATCAGGGCCGAGTGCTTGTAGGTTCTTTCCCCGAGTTGGATGAAACCACCATCGTGTGTTTGCAGGCAGGCAATGTAAATTCCGGTCATTTTGATCCTTTTGAAGAAATCATCCCGAGGGCCAAGGCGGCTGGAGCCTGGGTACATGTGGATGGCGCCTTTGGCTTGTGGGCGGCGGCTTCACCTAGGCAGCGATACCTAACTGCGGGAGTGGCGTTAGCGGACTCCTGGACGGTTGATGGGCACAAATGGCTGAATACACCCTACGATTGTGGTGTTGCTATCTGTCGCGAGGCCCGGGCGGTGCACCGTGTTATGACTACACAGGCGCCTTATTTACTGTCTGGAGTCCAGGTGCCACCGAAGGATATGGTTCCTGAGTTTTCCCGCCGCGCCCGGGGCGTTGAGGTTTGGGCGGCGATTCAGGAAATGGGCTGTGAAGGCGTGGCTAATTTGGTGGAGCGGTGCTGCGATTTTGCCCGTCAGTTTGCCGACGGCCTAGCCAATTTAGGCTTTGAGATTCTCAATGAAGTGGTGCTGAATCAAGTGGTCGCGAGCATCAATGACGAATCCGCGTTGCAGCAGATTGTAGGTATTGTGCAGGAGGAAGGCGTGTGCTGGTTCGGTACGACCGTGTGGCGGGATAGAATGGCTTTACGTCTCAGTGTCTCATCTTGGGCTACCACGGCGGAGGATATTACTTTGTCATTGGACTCTATCCGCCGGGCGATGGAACAGGTGCTTGAGTTTAAGGAATAAATTCGGCTTATAACTGGGTAGTTCGTGTGTACAAGGCCTGGCACTGTCGCATTACACGCGGGCAATACTTACTAAGCCTCGCTTAAGCTGCTTATCTGATGGATTTAGAACCCCATTGCTGAATGCAATCTATTCTTCTGGTTGGCCCACAGGTTTTTAAAATGGGCAGAACTGGGTAAATGGATACAGGGAGTAAATGAGCGATTATCCTCGGGCCTTGGAAATTACCTTCGACTCAGTGCGTAATGTTGGCTTGGCGGCAGCCTTGCTGGGGGCAGCCGCGGTGATGATTCAGGTTCCCTCCCTTGCTTTTAATCTCACCTGGCTGGCCTATACCGAAGCGGTGCTGTTGGCGGGCTTATCTGCTGTATTACAGCTGTTAAATCTTGGCGCCTGGTTCCTATCCATGCGTCACCTGGGGTACAACCGGTTTTGGCTAATTCTGGTCGGTGGTCTCTTTATGATTTTATTGATGCACTTTTATGTGGCTGTAGCCTCGACCAGTCTCAAAGGGCTGACATTTCTTCGATAAACTAATAATTTTTGGGTCACGCTGTCTTCTTAAACAACCAGCGCGGGCTAGGGAGGCCCTGTCGTGATTATGGCATTCTGGATTGTCCTTATACTTCTGCTGATTTTTATCTGGTTACTGGGAATCGCGTTTTTCAGCCCTAGTTTGAGCCGCAACGAATTGTCCCGTTTTTCCTACAACCAGTTAGCTTTTGCCGATGGTTTTTCGGTGAACTATCGGGAAGTAGGCAGGGAGGGGCGCCCACTGCTTTTGTGTTTTCATGGTGGTGGGGACTCCTTGGGGGGCTGGGGGGAGTGGGCAAAAGTGTTGGCTAGGGATTACCACTTGATATTGGTGGATCTTCCAGGCCACGGTCTGACAGATCCCTTGCCGGGGGGAACCTATACCCCTAAGCACCTGGCGGATTTTATCGCGCGGTTTATTGAGGCAATGGGGTTGCAGAGGTTTGTTCTTGTTGGTCACTCCTTTGGAGGCAATGCGGTACTGCGCTACTTGATTGAACATCCCGATACTGCTGAGGCCGCAATCTTGATTGCACCGGGCGGTTATCAATGTGACAAGGGGCTGAAAATGCCTGCCTCTATGGCGCGTTTCGCACTCAGTCACTGGGGGCGACGCTTTGTTTCTCATTTGGGTAGCCGTGGGCTGTTTAGAAAACTGTTAAAAGCCCGGTTTTTCTATAATCCAAATGCTGTACCGGAAAAAATGGTGGACCGTATTTACCTACTCTCGCGTTATAAGAAAAGTCGTGGCACGGCTATTAATCTTGTCGCTAATGCTACAGTCAATTTCCAACCGCTTTTAGGGCTTGAGCATATACAAACTCCTGTTTTGTTTCTCTGGGGATCAGAAGATCAAATTATTCCGCTAGAGGTAGGTGAGTATTTTTCTCATGAAATACCGAATAGTAAGTTGATTGCCTACGAAAAAGTCGGGCATATGACCCATGTGGAGCACGCGAAGGGAAGTGTTCGCGATGCAAAGCAATTTCTTAAAAAATTGCAACTGCAATAAAAAAGGCCGCAGAGCGGCCAGGCTTTGGGGGATAAAATTAAGACCGGTTGGCACTAATACTATTTGACCAGATCATAGTCGCCCAGCTCGGGTACGGCTTGATGTAATTGTGTTTCCAGTTGGTCAATGGACTGCAGAGAGGCACAAAGTTGCTCGGCAGTTTGCTCAATCTGTTCTGCGCGATGTTCCAGTAACTGTTCCGCCTGTTCGGTAGCGCGCTCCTCAATACTCTGTCCTCCGGTGAACGCGGCCTTGAGAGCGTGCCAGGCAATAGTACCCGCGGCATCCTTGGCCAGGCGTTCGATACGGGGCTCAAATTCTTTGGAGATTGTCTCGTCAATAAAGTTGCCAATCTCAGTATCACCGAGATAGTAGACTTCCCCTTCGCGATTGAGGCGATCCTCGGTGCGCTGAATTAAATCCACAGAGAATTGTTTCAGCTCCTGATTCTCCGGGTGATCCGGGCCCGCCAGGGCGCTGATAGCGATAGACAATCCGTCCATGGCGATATCTACGGCTTCCAGTGTCACCAAAAGGGTGTCACGGCCGGCGAGGTGCAGTTTTTGGCGATACTCCTGCAACAGTTGTTGTTGTTGGGTATCCAGAGTTACCGGGCTTCCATTTACCTGCAGCTGTGCCGGTGAGTGGAAGTACACCAATTGTTGCTTATCACTATCCTCGTGTACTTCGAAGAAGTCGGGTCCCACTTTCACTGTGTAGTCGAGCGTTGACTCACAGTTGTCGGTATCGATATGAATGGATTCGTGTGCCATGACCTGGCCTGCTCCGCCCAAACCAATCAGTGTTGAAATCGCAAGTGGTTTCCACATAGTTCAATCTCTGTTTTTCTGCCTTTCCCTTTCAGACGAGATTGAAGGTGCAAATGGATGCAGCGTATAAGAAAACTTTTCAGTCTGTTTTTTGTGCAGATTGGGGTTACTCTAAGTGCTACTCTTGGCCACAATCCAGATGTGGTCAGGGCACCGCAGAGTATTGGCTTTTAATAATTAAAAATTGGGGGACGGCAAATGTCATTCAGCAGGCATTTGATGGCGCTGTGCTTGGTGCTGTTAAGCACAGTGGCTCGAGCCGAGAATATCGTCGAGTACACGACGGATATGCGTAAATACAGTGGGTATCACAATTTCTACTGGGACGAGGGCAGCGGCCGAGTACTATTGCAGATCGATATGTTTGAGCGTGAGCTGCTACTCCTCACCGGTCTGGCTCAGGGGTTGGGGTCTAACCCCGTGGGCTTGGACCGCAACCAGGTGGGTGAGAGCCGTTTGGTGAAGTTCCAGCGTGTGGGTAATAAGGTACTGTTGCACCAGGTAAACGCTCACTATCGTGCTGAGTCTGAAAACCTGGCAGAGCGCCGCGCAGTGGAAGAGGCTTTTGCCTCTTCAGTACTCTGGGGATTTGAAGTTTTAGCACAAAATGATGGTTCTACATTGGTGGACTTCACCCCCTTCTTGCTGAGCGATCAGCACGGTATTGGGGCCCGCCTAAAGCAGGCGGAGCAGGGCAGTTATTCTGTGGATAAATCGAAGTCCGCGATCTTTTTGCCGCGCACTAATAGTTTTCCCAAGAACAGCGAGTTTGAGGCTCAGCTGACCTTTTCCGGTAACAAGCCGGGTAAATATTTGCGCGAGGTGGTACCAACCCCGACTCTGGTTTCCCTACGCCAGCATATCTCCTTGATTGAACTTCCTGATCGAGAGTACCAGCCGCGGGTGTTCCACAGTCGCAGTGGCTACTTCCCCTTTATGTATCGCGATTACGCAACCGCAATCGACCAGCCTCTGGATCAGCGCTTTATCTACCGTCACCGGCTCGAGAAAAAATCGGGTAGCAATGAGGTGGTTGAACCTATCGTTTACTATGTGGACTCCGGTGTTCCGGAGCCAGTCCGCAGCGCACTGGTAGAAGGTGCCAGCTGGTGGAGCCAGGCTTTCAGCGCTGCCGGTTATAAAAATGCTTTCCGGGTGGAGATTCTCCCGGAAGATGTGGACCCATTGGATGTGCGCTACAACGTGATCAACTGGGTGCACCGCGCGACCCGCGGTTGGTCTTATGGCTATTCTGTGTTTGATCCGCGTACCGGTGAAATCCTGAAGGGAAACGTCACCCTGGGTTCCCTGCGAGTGCGCCAAGATTTCCTAATCGCCCAGGGACTTTTGCAGCCTTATACGGATGAAGCAGTAGATACCGCGGCCTTGCAGGCTATGGCGCTGGCGCGTATTCGCCAACTGTCCGCCCATGAAGTGGGCCACACCTTGGGGCTGGCCCACAATTTTGCTGCCAGCGCCGAGGAGCGTGCCTCGGTGATGGATTACCCGGCACCATTGGTTTCCCTGCTGGGGTCAGAATTGGATTTGTCCAACGCGTACGCATCCGGAATAGGTGCATGGGATAAGTTGGCAATCCGCTATGGCTACGGTAGTGGCGATGAGGAGCAGTCTTATTTAACGAAGGTCATTGCCGAAGCCGGTGAACAGGGATTGCGTTTTATCTCTGACCCGGATTCCCGCGCAATCAACAACGCCCATGCCACATCCCACTTATGGGATAACGGAGTAGAGCCACTGGCGGAATTTAATCGTTTGATTGAGCTGCGTCGATATGCCCTGGAAAACTTCTCGGGTGCGGCAAATCCCACTTCCGCGCCACGATCAGATCTGGAGGAGACACTGGTACCTGTTTACTACGGGCACCGCTACCAGGCCGAAGCTGTGGGTAAGTTGATTGGTGGTCTGGATTACGATTATCTGTATAACGGCGCTGAGCAAAACAGTTACACCCTGGTACCGGCGGAGCGCCAACAGCAGGCGATAGAGACGTTAGTGGCTACCCTGTCACCAGAGTTCCTGGTGCTGCCGGAACAGGTTCTGCAATTAATTCCGCCCAAATCTTATGGCTATGAACGCACAAGGGAGAGCTTTCCCTCTCATACCGGTGTGGCTTTCGATGCGGTGGCCCTCGCCGAGGCAGCGGTGGGCCACACCTTGTCTATCTTGATGGACCCGCAGCGGGCAGCGCGTATGAATCAACAGAGTGCTCGCAGCAGTGAGATTCCCGCGTTCGATACCCTGTTGGAGCGACTGACCGCGCTATCCCTGAATAGTGCACAGTACAGTGGACTTCAGGCGGCCGTTCATCAGCGCACCAATCATGTCTATATCCAGTATCTGATGTTACTCGCCAGTAACCGCAACGCTGCGGAGTCGGTGCGCGCCAAGGCACAGTTACAACTCGCTAAATTTCAGCTGGCGCTGGGGAAGAGAAAATTATTTGGTGAGGATGCTGAAGGGTATAGCGCGCACTATTATTTCCAGGCTAAGCGTATTGAATCTTTTATGCGTGGAGAGCTGGAAGTAAAAGCCGGGGATATCAAAGCGATGCCGCCGGGTTCGCCGATTTAAGCTGTCTCCAGCAACGGGGCTGCAGGGCCTGAGTTTAGAATAAACGCACCCGGAAATAACACACCGGGTGGATCCTCCCAGGGTCAAATCAACTGCGAATAAACTGGGATTTTTTAATCCAGTGGCGACCGCGATACTTTCGCGTGGGCGTGGAATTGTGTTTCGCCCAGAAAAAGTTGCGATTGAACTGAAATTCCACCTCATAGCCCTCGGTCAGGGCGGCTAGGGGCATTGCTTGCCAGCTGGCTTCGCGGCGCTTGCTGGTGGCTTCCAGCAGATATTCTTGGCCATCCACAATAGCCACCACCCAGGCGTGCCCCTGCCCCCGGTGAGTACCCAGCGCCACCCGCGCATCCACTCCCAGTTCAATCAGCCAGTCGGCTAGTAAAATGGCGTGGTCTTCGCAATCGCCGCGTTTTTGATAATAAGCCTGGCGCGAAGTCTGCCAGATATCGGACAGGCCGGCGTATTGCAGGTGGTCGTACTGATATTCCTTCTGCATGGCCAGTGTGTAGAGTGGCACCCAGAGTTGCCGGGTTTGGAAAGGTTTGAAACCCACCAGATAACTATTGGCAAAATGGTGTTTGTTATCCAGGCCTCGCGCTGAAGCGGTTACCGCCTCGAAACCCTGCCAATTCCAAATTGAAACGTAGGCGCTCTCTTCCAGAGTGCGTTTGGCCACCACCTGCTGGACAGTTTCCTCCGGCAGGGGATTACTGGTACCGACGACTCTCACGATACCGTATTGACGATCCTGAGCCGCTGTGGCGGTTGAATCATAAATTCTATGTGCGGAACTGAGGGATTCCTCTGCAGAGAAGCTTTCCGTCGGCCTGTGTATTGTTTTACGGAGAATTTCCGGCAGCATTAGCAGCGCAGAGAACACTAATAACGGGGCGACCCATCTGCGCACGGCTCTATCCTTTCAGTCCGAAGGAAATAATGATGGCGACAAAGATCAGGATTGTGGAGGCGAAGATGGAAACTGCAATATTGCCATTTTTCAGTTCGCCCTCGATATCGACTGTGCGCAGTAGTTTTTTATCGATAGTGATCAGTGCGATGATTCCAATAAAAAGTGCCAGCATTGTGTAGAGCAGGTTAATGCCGAGATTAAAAAGGGTTGCGGTGACAAATTCCAATTGCATATCTTTATTTCAAACAGTTAATAGGAATATGAGCTTGGGCTCATTTGTTTGGCGTCGATTGTAGCATCTTTCAGCGGATTACTCTTTCTTGTCGTCGTTGAACAATTGCCATATCGTATTTCCTTTCATTGATTGGTGTTTATGATGCGTTTTGTAGTGGTTTTCGGTTTGTTGGCCTCCTTTCTATTACTTTCTGCTTGTGGTGAACGGGTGGAAGTGCCGCCGGCCCATGTGGGCAAAATATTGACCAAGAATGGATATAAGCCCGAAGTGGTACCACCTTCCAAGTTTCGTCTGGATATGTGCATATTCTATTGCGATAAGCTGGTCACGATGACGATTGCGGATTTTGGGCATTTGGAAAAATTTAAAGTCTTTATGCCGAAAGATCAGTTGAATATGAGCTTTGATGTGCGTATGACCGGTGCGATCAGTAACGATGTTATTGATCATGTATTTGATCGTATTCCGCCGGTGAACAATAATATTTCTGTTAATCATGTCTACGGAACTTATGCCCAGCCCGTAATACGGGATGTGGTGCGCCGTGTCGTGGCTAAGTATTCCATAAATGAAATTGCCTCAAGCCGGGAATCCCTGAGTCATGAGTTGTTTGGTGAGGTATCCAAGGCTTTGAAAGGAACCCCCATTGAAATTAAACGCCTGGGCCTGGCGGATATACAATTCCCCAAGGTGATTACACAGGCTAAGGAGCGTGCCGCTGAGCGCCGCGAGTTAATAGAGCAGGAAAAGGCGCAGTTTGAAATTCAAAAAATTCAAATGGAGCGGGATCTGGAGCGGGAAAAGATGAATCGTGCTATTGCCCGTGAGAAAGCGATTGGACAAAAGGAGGTCAATGATCTTCTGGCAAAATCGGTAACCGATAAATACTTAGCCTATCGCACCCTGGAAGTGCTGGATAAAATGGCTGAATCGAATAACAAGGTCTTTCTACCGGTAGAAGCTTTAGGCACCATTGGTATGCAGCATGCCGTTTTGAATGATCAGGTCAAGCAGGTCGCGGGAAAATAAAGAGATGAATAATAGAGCCGAAAGTGATTTTGGCTCTATTGTTTAAGTCTGCGTTTTGAGCGGATATCTATCCGACTATCTGTTGTTTTTTATTTGTAGTTTAAAGGAATAATATTCTGAGCCCTTTTAAGAATACCTCTTAGGGCTTGGAGTGGAAAATCTTACAAGTTGTGATGTTTAGGGTTTGGTAGCATTAATAATATCTGCATGAAACACAAACCAACAGAGTTGCCCTTTTTCTGTTCGTCAATACTTCGGACAGTTTTAAGGGGCGAAATAGGTAGGAGCCACGGCCAGATACTGAGAAAATAAGGTTCTCACATCACATCAAAATAATACCTGCCCATGGAAGATGTAGTAAAAACTGTTTTCGCTCAAATATCCAATATTAAAAGATCGCAAAGAAAACTCATGCTTACACCTTTTCCGCCCTGATGGTATTTTAGGGAAAAGCAGCCTATCTAAACATGGGGCGATACAGTTCTGCCAGTGAGAGACGCTTTTGTCGCTGGTCTCGTAGATATTTTGATTTCGTCCAGTTCAATAAAAACTATTTACACAAGAATTTCCTCACATCCAGGAGCGTGTAGCTGCCATAGATAAAAACTTTGTTAGTAAGTCAGGCTATAAAACAGAAGGGTTAGGGTGGTATTACAACGGCAGTGCCGAAGAATTTCAGCGTGGTCTCGAAATTTCCTTGAACAGTATCACTGATCTGAAATCGAATACTGCCTATACCTTGGATAGTCTGCAGACAATAGATGAAGGGGACCGGTCTCGAATTGAGCTCTATGCCGATCATGCCGTCAAAGTTGCAGTAGCAATTCTTGCGCTTGGTATGAAATATCTAGCTGCAGATGCCTATTATAGCAAGGTGAAGTTTGTTTCAGCCATCATTCCAACGGGGTTGAACATTGTGGGAAGTTTACAGTGGTTGTACGAAGGGGCGTACAAAGGCTCGGGTCGTTCTAAGAAATATGATGGCAAGGTTGATTTTGATATGGACGTACATCGTTTTGACTAGGTTGGTGCTCTAAATAAAAGAACTGAAGTATATACGAAAACTGTTTATGCCAATTTTTAAAACGAACCATTCGTGTTGTGATGTTTCAATTCATAAAGGACGGCAGAGATGTAAAACAGCACACTGGTCTGGCTCATTGTCAGTCAATCCGAAAAGAGGCGATCAACATGCATGTCAATGCATCATTGGCGACTCTGAATTTGCTGAAAATCGAAGATAGAAACGCGAAACAAACGGGTGAGATTGTGGTCATTTCAATTGCTATCTGGAAGCGTCCCAAGTTCAATCAGCACCTTATGGATAGAATTTTTGATGAGTTAGATTTAGACCAAAGTCGTGACAAAGTTGCCCGTATTTACGAGCGGTATGGTGACTACAGGACTATGGCGGCATGAAACTGTCCGAAGTGTTGTAGTTATTCAAGAAATTGTGAATCACATTCTTTCATAAAAATGTACCCTCAAATTCGGACATATATCTAACCACTTTAAGACTTTACGTTCGGTTTTTTTGAAACCACTGTTCTAATTTATGGGACAAAACTCTCTTTATCTAAAAAAGTTTGCTCTATCAAGTGAATCTTGTAGGCTTTTTGAAAATATCAGTACATCAAGGTACGTATTTGATTTTAGGTAGCTTATAAAATCTCAGCTGCGATATGAGCGGTTTGTGGTTTATAAATTAAAGCCAAAATTTATGTTTATAAGCGCTACTATGAATCCTGTTGGGTTTTGTATTAGCTTGGCACTTTATCTGGTATGCGGAGTAAATAGCTAAAGTCAAATAATGAAAAGTATAAAATATGAGGGTTAAAGAGAAATTTATCCTACGTTTAGAGTTTTTACTTCCGGCTGGTGAAGTTAGTAGGATATATATAAATGCCTGCTCGACAGAGTATTTCCTTTCAATATTCTTTCATGCCGATCGTTTCAGTGTTGAAATCCTTGCGGGTTGTTGCGAGTTCAGCAAGTGAGCCCCTTAACCTTAAACTTTTATCAATTATGCATCCCAGGCCTTTAACCTTCTCAAGGCCCTGAAAAGAAATCAAATTTTGGTGTATGAAAGGGATGCTTATTTATGGATCAAGTCGACCGTTATTTTGATTTTATTTTCCGTATTACTTTTTGTTGGAGAAATTTTAGTGCTAAGAATGATGCTAGAGAGAATTCGCATTGTCTGTATGAAAGGTAAAAATTTTATCTGCTCCAGCGCAAAGAGTGAGAAAGTTTTGAAAAACAATACGATGACCTATAAGGAAAACATAGGATGAGATTTAATATCAACGTAGCAATCTTGATATTTAGTGCATCGCTTTCAGGGTGCAATGGATCTTCGAATGGGGGAGATGGTACAGATACTGGCACTGGGCTTAAAGCCGCTATCATTGAGGCCCACTATGAGCAACCCAAAACGCTAACCTTTCGCTGGAGTGATGTTTCTGGGGCAACTTATTATCAGCTATTTGAAAATTCTGATGGTCACTCTGGGTTTGAACCTGTTGGAAATCCTATTACGCCAAAAACAGAATACACTGAATTAGTGGTACCTTTATTCAAAAGGCTTAACGCCCAATACTTATTACAAACTTGTGATGATCAGAGATGTATCGATTCTGAAACAGTAGCGATTGATCAGGAAGTGATAGGTAGTATCGGTTATTTTAAACCTAGTAATACGGATGCTGGTGATCAGTTTGGTTGGGATCTAGCAATTAGCGATGATGGCAATCTGCTTGCAGTAAGTGCCCCTTCCGAAGATAGCGGTGGTGATCAAGAGGATAACCTGACATCTGATTCAGGTGCAGTTTATGTTTTTTCTCGGGAAGATGGTGAATGGGCACAGCAAGCCTATCTTAAGGCTCCTGATCCTCAAGGAGCTGCACAGTTTGGAACCGCGTTGAGCCTTAGCGATGATGGTTATACGCTTGCAATAGGGGCGTTCAAGGAGAACGGGGAAAAGGATAATTTTGCTGCGGGTGCTGTTCATATTTTTTCCCGAAGTAATGAAGGTTGGGCCCACAGCACCCGACTTCAAGCTGACAATCAAGGAAATGATGATCTATTTGGTCATGCCCTTAGCCTAAGTGGAGATGGTTCTACTTTAGCTGTAACCGCACCTAATGAAGACGGTGGTATTGATGGCGAATCTGGCGATGATATTGAAGATTCTGGAGCGGTATATATGTTCCGTAATGAGGAGGGAGTCTGGTCACAGTATGCCTACATTAAGGCTACTGATAGTTCTGCGGGATTAGGTTTTGGTGCTTCGATAAGCCTGGATGATGCTGGGGCTTCACTCGCAGTTGGAGCTTATGCTGATAATGCGGGTGCAGGTTCCGTTTATCTATACCAGTTGGATGGTGATTCCTGGGTGGAAGATAGCAAGATATCGGCTAGTAATGCATTTGCTGGTGATAGATTTGGTTTTTCGCTCAATTTAAGTGGTAATGGAAAAACTCTAGCCGTTGGCGCCCCATTACAAGATGGATCTAATGAAAATCACGATGATCAAAATGGATATGACAATGGCGCTGTATACATTTTTTCGCGAAATGAAAACTCCTGGCAGCAAACTGCCTATTTGAAAGCTGCCAATACTGATGCAAATGATATGTTTGGAGAGGTACTAAAGCTGAGTGATGATGGCAGCCTTATAGCTGTGGGGGCAATGCGGGAGGATAGCTCTAGCCAAGGATTGTTTGGAGATAATACAGACAGATCTTCAATTCGATCAGGAGCAGTTTATACCTATATATTTAATGGTATAGACTGGTCTAGCGAAGCTTATATTAAGGCGAGCAACACAGACTCGGGAGACTATTTTGGTGCATCTATTGCGCTAAGTGGAGATGGCGCTAGTTTAGCAGTAGGGGCGACCGGTGAAGAAGGTGCCGATAGTGGTTTGCTCGCAAGTCCTGAGAGCAATGAGGCGGATTTTGCAGGAGCGGTCTATATGTATTGATTAGACTGGAAGTAACTATTCTTGATTGAGTTCTGAATGCGATTTATTTATATTATGAATTTTATTGTTTGATAATTCATAGAGTTGTAATCCTCAATATAAATTATAGGTAGCTTATATAAATCAAACTATTTTGCTGGAGCAGCAACATATCTAGATTTGTAGCGAAAATTTAGCTGGATAGTGAAAGAAAAGAATGTCTTGAAAATCTATAGCTCTCTTGAAGCCTGACCTTGCAATCAAATTTTGATAATAGGGTATCTACAAGGGAGCTATTTTTCTCAGCCGCTTCACGAAATTTTTAGTTTCTATCGAAGCTTATTTCTGGCTTGACGGCAGAGAAAATGAAAAATAAGAAAAGAAAAACAACGCTTACTAGCATTAGCTTAACAATACTCCGGACTGTTTTAGCCCAGTAATTTCGAGGGCTGCAGATCAAAGGGTAGTTATTGGCAGATCAGGGCTACCTTCGACTTGCGATAAAACAGCCCTCCGGGGCTCAAGCCTTATAGATTCAGGGGCTCAAGCCCCCTAAAACTGTCCGAAGTATTGGTTCGTAAAAGTCGGTAGAAAGTAAATTTTCATTGAGTTTTTTAAAGACTATGGAGACCCATGGGTATCATTGTCTGATTGGTAGATGCCCATTTGGCGGAATAAACTGTAGATTGTTTTTATTTTTTAAAGTGATGGTGATGCGACCCATACGCGTTGGTCATATAGACCTCAGTTTTCACGATGCTAGTGCCAGAGAGGTTGAAAAAATCCTAGAGGATTTTGGACATCGAGTGCAGCGGTATACCGCCTCACATGAAGTGATGTTTTCAATGTTGGGTAGTGACCAAGAGGACATGCTGGTGTCGGCCTGGCTCCCCGCTAGCCATCAAAAGTATCTCACCCCGATGGAGCATGTTGTTCGAAAATTAACCGTGTTGTATAAGCCTTTTTGTATTTGGGGAGTTCCAGAGCATATCCCGGCAGAGGAGGTTCGTGCCGTCGGTGATCTTTTAAAACCAGAAGTGTTAGAGAAAATGAGCCGGCGTATTCAGGGCATCAACCCGGGCGCGGGTATTAGCCGTTTTTCTGTCAAAATGATCGATGCCTACCGACTAGGGGATGCTGGATATTATTTCCGACCAGGGACTGAGACTGAATGCTTTGGGCGTTTCGAGGAGGCGGTTAATTCTGGAGAGTGGATCGTGATCCCCCTTTGGCATCCGCAGTTTTTACATCACCGCTTTCAGATACGGGCGCTTGAGGAGCCCGAGGGCCTGTTGGGCGGTACTGATAAGGCAACTCTGCTGACCCGCAAGAGTTCTGAGATGTTTATTGGGGAAAAGGCATTAAAAGCCTTGAAGCAGCTATATCTGGGCAATGAGCGGGTGAGCGAGCTGGATGATTTGCTGCAGTCAAAGGATTCTTCGTAATCCGTCTTATCCTTACGCCAGATATTTCAATGGTTAGGGCTTTTTACTGTTTTTCAGATTGATAAAGCCGGGTATTCCCGGCTTTTGGTAGAGATCAGGCTTAGTTCTCTATTTCGCTCATTTCATTGAGAGTAAACACATCAACGGCTCCATCGGTTGCGCGCATGTATTCTTTTAGATGGGTGTTGTTCATATGGGTTTGCCAAAGATCGCGGCTCTCCCAATTCTCAAAAAAGAGGAAATGTGCTGGGTTATCATTGTCCTGGTGCAGGTTATAGCTGATGCAACCGTCTTCCGCACGCGTGGTGTCGATCAGTTTAAGAAGTTCTGACTTCACCAGATCGACCTTATCGGCCTTGGCTTTGATATTTGCCACAATAGTCAGTTTGCTCATCCTCGATTCCTCTTATGTCCTGTTGGTTGGGGCTATATGTAGGTTATCCAAACGAGTCGGAGTAAGCCGAACAGCAGCCATCGGGGCATTTCACCTTTGCCTGTCTCTTGGATAGAGTGCAGTCATTTTAGACGTAGATTACCAATTCAAAAACGTTACAATCTTTGATTCTTTATCAAAAAATAATTGATAATATGCAGATCGAAGATCTCAATGTGATCCTTAAAGTAGCCGAATTTCGCAGTATCACCGCCGCTGCGGCTAGTTTGGATATGCGCACTGCGACAGCGAGTGCGGCCATCAAGCGTGTCGAGCGTGCTCTGGGGGCAGACCTATTTATTCGCACGACCCGGCAGTTACGTCTTTCAGCGGCAGGCGAGCGCTTTATTCCAAAATGTGAGGAAGCGTTGCTCACCCTGGTTTTGGCGAAGCAGGATTTGAAGGCGGACACCACAGAGCTCGCCGGAGAGCTGCGTATAGGCTTGTCTTCGGACCTGGGGCGCAACCTTGTGGTTCCCTGGCTGGATGCCTTTCAGGATCTGTATCCGGGAATCTATTTGAAAGTCAATATCAGTGATAGCCAAGTGGATTTTTATCGGGACCCGGTGGATGTGGCCCTGCGCTATGGTCCCCCTGGAGATAGTAATCTCTATGGTTTCAAAATATGTGATATACCGCG
Source organism: Microbulbifer echini (assembly GCF_041447225.1). Taxonomy (NCBI): domain Bacteria; kingdom Pseudomonadati; phylum Pseudomonadota; class Gammaproteobacteria; order Cellvibrionales; family Microbulbiferaceae; genus Microbulbifer; species Microbulbifer echini. The sequence continues at coordinate 75,176 of NZ_JBGMEL010000004.1, forward strand.
ATTACTCTGTGCCGCGCCCGATTATCTTGCGCGCCATGGAACTCCCAAGCACCCCGATGATTTGGCAAGGCATAACGGCCTTTTTTATCAGTTACACGATATTGTGCACAATAATTGGGAGTTCACCGCCAGAGAGCAGCTATTTCGAGTTCGTATGCATGGGGATCGCACTTCCAACGATGGGGATCTAGTGCGGCGCTGGTGTGTCGCTGGACGTGGGCTGGCTGTTAAGTCGAGCCTGGATATGGCGACAGATTTACTGAAAAACACCGTTGTGGCGGTGATGGGGGAGTATCAAGCGGAGCGTACGGAGCTCTGGTTAGTCTGTCCCGGCAGGCAGTCGATTACACCCACTGTGCGCCTGATCAGGGATACCCTCCGGGAGAAGTGCGGCGGTGTGCTGGAGCAGCTGGTGAGCAAGAACATTTTGCCGGAAAACAGTTTTTCAGTAGGTTGAGGGGGGACGAGAGAGTTTGCCACGCGTACCGGGCGCAATTGCCCGGTACGCGACGGGTAGTGAGCGCTGGCTCTCTACCCGCGGATGACAGTGCTGTTAAATGGAGCCGGTGCAACCGTTGGCAGCCAGATAGTCAAAAGCTGCTTTGGCTTGAACCAGCCCATGACCATAGGCATTGTCGCGGCCTGTTTCTCCAAGATCTTCTGCCGTAGCCTTTAAGGCTGCGCGGACCTCAGAGTTACTGCAGTTGGGGAAGTGGCTCCATACCAGGGCGGCCGCGCCGGCAACATGGGGTGTCGCCATGGAGGTACCATTAAAGTAGGCATAATCCATCGCCTCTGTCTCAATGGTGGCACTGGCGCCCAGTTGCGACAGTAGGGCATTGCCACCGGTATCGGAGATGCCTACGGAGGGAATATGTGTTGCCACACTTCCGTGAGTACCGAACAGTAGTCCGGGTTCGTTGTTGTAGATAATCGCGCCAATGCCGCCCCCGGCCTCACAGTTCAGCACTTTTTCCGCAAAGCTGATGTTCCCGCGTTGAATTAGGCAGATTTTACCGGCCGCGCTCACGCATGCAGATTCGGCGGTGTCACAGTTCTCCAGCGCTCCACTGATCGCTGCGATGGGAGTACCTGTTATGGCCGCCGCTTCGACCTCAGCGCCGGCTACTTCTAAGGTAGCAGCCTGGCCACTGCCAGTAGGAATGGAGGAGAGTACCTGAACCCCTGGTCCGGCCAGCTCAACTTGATTTGTTTTTTGAGAGAAGCCAGCGACTTTTTTGTCACTGTCGATGGCGGCTACGGAGACAACGGAATTGTAAGAGGCGGGGTAATTATGGCGAGTATTACCATCGTTACCCGCTGCGGCAATTGAGAGAATGCCGCGTTGATTGAGATTGTCGAAGCCGCGTCTCTCGAAGAAGTTGGCCCGATCGCCCCCCAGGCTCATATTGATTACATTGGCGCCATTGGCCGCACACTCTTCCGCAGCGGCGATTAGCGAAGAGGAATAAGCCCAGCCATCAGCGCCAAAGACTTTGACGATATGCAGGTTAATATTACTGCTGGGCATTACCCCTACAACACCTGCGTCGTTATTCATTGCGGCGATGGTGCCGGCCACATGGGTGCCGTGACCATTTTGATCCTCGTACCAGTTACCGGCACCATCGGGATCGCTACTACCGGTAACCGCATTACCGGAGAGGTCCTCGTGGGCCAAATCGTAACCGGAGTCAATAATACATACGGTGCGGTTACCTGCCTGAAGGTCACTGAGTTGGTCTGCTTGTACCATGGGAATACCGTACGGCATTTCCTGGGATAGGGGGTAGCGTTTCAAATCTTCTTCGATAAAAGCAACATTTGGATTCCTGCGCATTGCCATTAGCGCCTTTGCCGGCAGGTGGGCGGCCATGGCATTGTGGTTGCGAATTTCAAGGGCTTTGCGCCCTCCATTTTGTTGCAGCAGAGATCCGACCATCTCCCCCTTGCCTTCCTTAAAGGTGACAATATAGCGTTTGTCTTCGGCAGTGGCCGTGGCTGCAAGGCTAAAAGCCAGGGCGCTGCTGGCAAAGATTGAAAGGACCTTTTTCATACGTTACTCCTTAACAGATGTTATTTTATTTTTTTGAGGAGGATAAAATCCCTTCAGGAAGTAAATCCCGCCCCTCCCCGTTGGGGAAAATAACAATGTTTTAGTTTTAGAGAAATAAAAAACACTGTTTTTATTTAAGAAATTACAGAATTACATCTTTATAAAAAATTGGCGGTTTTTTCATTGAGAGGTTGTGGCGCGCAATCGTTTCTGTATGGCGGGCGTTCAATTTAGAAGGGAAAATATATAAAGTCTTACTTGGGGGTAATCTATTGGGTATTAGACAAACCCCAGACGTTTGGTGAAACGCCTGGGTTTGTTTAATAGTGTTTAATTAATGCTTGTTTTTTCGATGGGCTGCCCAGCGTGGTTGAGTTCAATGATTGGGCCAATATTAAGTGCGCTAATTCCCGCCTCAATTTTTCGTTTGTCGCCCACAATTACCCAGGTAAATTGTTCGGGTTTTATCGTATTTAGGGCCATTTTGTGAATGGTGGGTAGGTCTATATTGTGGATTGTATTTGCATAGCTATCCATGTAGTCCAGAGGGCGGTCGTAAGTAATCATGCCTGAGATTGCGCTGGATACCGCTTTAATCGTTTCGAAACTGCCTGGTAATTCATTAATTCGTTTCTCTTTGATTTTTTGCAGCTCACTTTCCTGCGCAGGTTTGGTACTGATATAGGCGCGTAACTCGGTGTATAGCTCGACCAGGGATTCACTGGTTTTGTCGGTCTGTACTGGGGCATAAATCATCAACGGTTGCTGCCCCTTGGCGCCCGTCATAAAGGAATAGGCGCCATAAGCCCAGTGTTTATCTTCGCGTAGGTTCATATTGAGGCGCGCGGTAAAAGTTCCGCCGAAGATATCATTCATCATATGCAGCGCATCGCGCTCGACGATTTTCTCTGAGGGCGCCAGCAGTCCGCCAATAATGATACTTTGTTCGGCTCCGGGTTTATCGATCAGGTAGATATTGGCTTGCTGGGGGTGGGCTACCTCGGTGAGTTTTTTCTGGAGAAGTGGATGCTCAGGTGCTGCCCAGTCGGCAAAGTGCTTTTCCAGTTTTTGTGTTAACGCTTCCAAGGTGATGTCACCGACGGCAATCAGAGTGGCATTGTCAGGGCGCAGCCAAGTTTGGTGGTAACCCACGAGATCATCGCGGTTGAGGGATTGTATCGAGGCTTCGGTCCCGGACCCGGTGAATGGCACACTGTAAGCGTGGCCCTCACCATAGAGCAGTGGGGGCAAGCTGCGCAGCGCCATTTGCACTGGGCGGGTTTTTTCTTGCTGAATATCTGCGATCCAGCGCGTTCGCTTGCGCTCTATTTCATCCTCAGAAAAGGCTGGGTGCATAACGATGTCGGCGAATAGCGCTACGGAATCGTCGAGATTGTTTTTTAGTGTATTGAGGCTAACCGTAGAGGTATCGATATCCGCACTTGCGCTGATACGCGCTCCCAGCATTTCCTCTCTAGCGCTAATCTCCAGCGCATCCCATTTATTCGTGCCCTCTTTAAGCATGGACATGGCGTAGCTGGAGGTGCCCAGTTTGTTACCCTGGTCGGCCGCATAACCGGCATCAAACTGTAGCTGAATATCCACAATCGGAACCGCGTGGCGTTCCGCCAGCACCACTCTCAGTCCATTGGATAGCTTTGTGGTTTGTAGCTTGGGGAAAGGCACGCTAGGGAAAGTGCCTGTTTCAGGGAGTTTGGAGCGGTCAGCTCCACTTTTCGCGACGCTGTATTCGGGGAAGGGGAGCACCTCGAGGTTGTAATCACCGCTGGATAGCCATTTCCGTGCAGCCGCTCGCACTTGCTCGGCGGTGATTTTTTGCTTATCACCCAAGGCATCCAAATAGGCATTGGGGTTATTCAGGTAGAGCTCACCGCGGGCGAGTAGGACCCCTTTGCCGCTCCAGCCGCCCACCTGCTCAAGGTTGCGCACGAGAGCAGCGTATTCATTCATATTAACGCGGGCTAATTCATCCGCAGAAGGGCCCTCTTTGAGGAAGCGTTGTAATTCCTCTTTAATTGCTGCTTCAACCTCGGCAAGTTTCACTCCCGGCTTGGCGTCGGCAGTAATGGGGAATATGGAGGAGAGTTCGAACTCATGCAGCCCAACGCTGACGTTGGTGGCTATTTGATCCCTATAAACAAGGCGCTCATAGAGGCGTGAATTCTTGCCATCGCCGAGTATTGAGGCAGCCAGAGCAATCGCTTTGGCATCTTTGTGGGCAAGGTTGGGGGTATTCCAGACTTTATAAAGGCGGGGTTGGGCAACACGGTCAAACATCTGTTCGCGGGTGGATTGCTCCCGCTTGGCAATCCAGGCTTTTTTCTTGATTAAGGGTGGCCCGGCGGGGATGTCTCCAAAGTAATGGTTTACCTTATCTTTGGCAGTTTCTACATCGATATCACCAGCCAGTACCAGCACGGTATTGGCGGCGCCATAGTACTGTTTAAACCATTCATGCACGTCCTCAATAGTTGCGGCATTGAGGTCTTCCATAGACCCTATAGTGGTCCAGGAGTAGGGGTGGCCTGCGGGAAATATCGCTTTTTGCATGCGCTCCCAGACCTTGCCGTAGGGCTGATTTTGTCCCTGGCGTTTTTCGTTTTGTACAACGCCGCGTTGCACATCGAGTTTTTCCCGGGTGATAACTCCGAGCAAGTGCCCCATTCGATCGGATTCCATCCACAGGGCCATATCGAGGGCGTTTTTTGGTACGGTTTCGAAATAGTTTGTGCGGTCCAGCCAAGTGGTGCCATTCATTCCGGTTGCACCAGCTCGCTCAAAAGGTTTGAAATATTCGTCGTTGTAATTTTCCGATCCGTTAAACATCAAGTGCTCAAATAAATGGGCAAAGCCGGTGCGCCCTGGCTTTTCATCTTTGGAGCCCACGTGATACCAAACACCGACAGAAACAATCGGGGCCTTGTGATCCTCATGAACGATAACGCGAAGACCATTTGGCAAAGTGAACTTTTCGTAATCAATAGAAAGTGGGGCTTTGGTATTGGCCGTTGAGATTAAAGTGGAATCGGTTTCATTTTGTGAGCGTTTTCGATCTAACGGCGCTTCACCGCAGGCGGATATCGCCAGAGACAGTGCTAGAAGCAAGCTGTACTTTCGTACTGGTTTCATAGGAGGTCCTTGTCAATTAATCCATAGTTCTGGCGTTCGATCAGGCTCTATCCAGAGAGAACCAGCAATGTGAACTGCCCGTTATGAATGTCCGTAAAGACATTCGCCTTTTGCGAGTTGCCATTCCTTTTCGAGCATTACCTGGGACCATAATTCCAAGTTATATCTCATAGGTTTAATTTGGCTGTACTGAAAAGGTTTTATATAGATTGAAGGAGCACATGGCAAACACATGGGTTTGTGCGCGTCAGGCTCCCTCTAATGTTTGGCAGGATGCTCAGTAGGCCTGACGAATGATATCAATGCCGGGGGTAATGGCACGGTTCCAGGCGGCCTCGACTTCCGGGGAAAATTGGCTGTCGTGCTGTCGCAGAGTGGCCATCAGGGCATCCAGCCACAGGCGGTACCACTCCGGTCGGATATTGTAGCCCGTGCGGTCGTGGCTCTTGCCCAGAGCGCGTAGTTTGGTATCGGACATACCGCGGGCGTAAAGCACCAGTTGCATAATGCCATTGCGCAGTAGGTGGCGCTGGGCTTTCATATCCGTATTGGCGAACAGTTCGCGGATATCAGCGGAGCTACCCATAAACCGATCGTAAAAATCCTTAAAAAAATCCTCGCTGTTACAGCAGCGCCCGTAACTTTGAAAAACAATATCGCTATCCGATGGTTCCATACGTAAGAGACCTCCTTAGTCAATCCGTCGGTGCCGTGGCACTTTTCCGGTCTTGTCGAGTTGTGCTTTTGGGGAAGGGGCCGCGATTCTAGCGGTGTGGTATTTATGCGAAAAGAACTTTTGTATCAATGAGTTATACAAGGAGAGGGTGTGGCCGGGCTGTTGCTCACCAAGCAGTCACGCTCGAGGGGGAATAACCAAGTGGCACATAAGTCTCTAAGGCCCGACTGGATAACGATGCTGCACAGCATGCCGTCGGTTTATGCGGGTAGTAGGGGTTGAAGTTGGCATTTGGTGTCCGCGGCCGTACTCGATGAACTACAGCGATCTGAACGCCCAGCTTTCTCAGTTTTTATCGCTGAGTCTGCCAAGTTTTTCCTTGTTTCCTGTCGGCAGCAGTGCAGCGCAGTTGATATACTCCGCGCCCATATTTTCAGTTAATCGAAGTAGAAGAGGATTGGTGAATGGCGGTCAAATTGATGACAGATCTGGAGCTTGCGGGTAAGCGCCTACTAATTCGCGAGGACCTGAATGTACCGGTAAAAGACGGCCGGGTAACCTCTGACGCCCGTATCCGTGCGGCACTTCCCACTATCCAGGCCGCCATTGATGCAGGTGCGAAAGTGCTATTGATGTCCCACCTGGGGCGTCCCACCGAAGGTGAATATGCCGAGGAATTCTCCCTGGCTCCCGTAGCGGCCCACCTGGGGCAACTGCTCGGTCGCGAAGTGGCTCTGATCAGGGAGTGGCGCGATGGGGTAGCGCTTGCGGATGGCGCGGTAGCTCTGCTTGAAAACGTGCGTTTCAATGAGGGCGAGAAGAAAGATAGCGAAGACCTGGCGAAGGCCTATGCGGCACTGTGCGATGTGTTCGTGATGGATGCCTTCGGTACCGCCCACCGGGCCCAGGCCTCTACGCACGGTGTGGCCAAGTTCGCACCGCAGGCTTGCGCCGGCCCCCTGCTTGCCACCGAGCTGGATGCCTTGAAAAAAGCTCTGGCAGAGCCGGCGCGTCCACTGGTTGCGATTGTCGGCGGCTCCAAGGTTTCCACCAAGCTCACCGTTCTTGAGAGCCTGGCAGACAAAGTGGATCAGTTGATCGTGGGCGGCGGTATTGCCAATACTTTCCTCGCCGCCAGCGGCAAACCGGTGGGTAAGTCCCTGTGTGAGCACGATTTGCTCGACACCGCCAAGAGCCTGATGCAGAAGTGCGATATTCCGGTGCCTGTTGATGTGGTGACGGGTAAGGAATTTAGCGAGACCGCTGCAGCCGAAACCAAGTCGGCTGATGCGGTGACCGAAGACGATATGATTTTTGATATCGGCCCTCAATCTTCCGAGAAATTGGCAGAAATTCTGAAAGACGCCAAAACCATTATCTGGAATGGCCCGGTGGGGGTGTTCGAGTTCGACCAGTTTGGTGCGGGCACTGAGCATCTGTCCAAGGCCATCGCCGGCAGCGATGCTTTCTCCATCGCCGGTGGCGGTGACACCCTTGCCGCTGTGGATAAATATGGCATCGCCGATAAGGTGTCCTATATTTCCACTGGCGGCGGCGCCTTCCTGGAATATGTTGAGGGCAAGAAACTACCGGCCGTTGCGATTCTTGAGTCCCGCGCCGACGATTAAATATCGAATAATGCTCTCCGCTAACCGCGGAGAGTGATAAAAGCAAAAAATACAAATACGACGAGTAGACGAGAAAGGAATTTATTATGGCTCTTATCAGCCTGCGCCAATTGCTGGACCACGCCGCCGAGTATGGCTACGGTGTGCCGGCATTTAACGTGAACAACCTGGAGCAGATGCGCGCGATTATGGAGGCGGCCAAAGAGACCGACTCGCCAGTAATCGTGCAGGCTTCCGCCGGTGCGCGTAAATACGCCGGTGCGCCTTTTCTGCGCCACCTGATCCTCGCCGCAATCGAGGAGTTTCCGGAGATTCCGGTGGTGATGCACCAGGACCACGGTACCAGCCCCGCCGTGTGCCAGCGCTCAATCCAGCTGGGTTTCAGTTCGGTAATGATGGACGGTTCCTTGAAAGATGACGGCAAGACGCCGGCTTCCTACGAGTACAACGTTGAGGTTACCCAGCGCGCAGTGGACATGGCCCACGCCTGTGGTGTTTCCGTTGAGGGTGAACTGGGCTGTCTGGGTTCCCTGGAAACCGGTATGGCCGGAGAAGAAGACGGTGTTGGCGCCGAAGGTAAGCTGTCCCATGATCAGCTGCTGACCGATCCGGAAGAAGCTGCGGACTTCGTACAAAAAACCAAAGTGGATGCTCTAGCAATCGCCTGTGGTACCAGCCACGGTGCTTACAAATTCACCCGCCCACCAACCGGTGATATTCTCGCTATTGATCGCATCAAGGAGATTCACGCTCGTATCCCAGGCACCCACCTGGTGATGCACGGGTCCTCCTCTGTACCTCAGGAGTGGTTGGCGGTAATCAATGAGTTCGGTGGTGAAATCCCCGAAACTTACGGTGTACCGGTAGAGCAAATTTGTGAAGGCATCAAATACGGTGTGCGCAAGGTCAATATCGATACCGATCTGCGCCTCGCCTCAACCGGTGCAACCCGTCGCTTCCTGGCCGAGAATCCGTCCGAATTCGATCCGCGCAAGTTTTATAAAGCCGCCCAGATGGCAATGAAGGATATCTGTGTAGCGCGCTATGAAGCCTTTGGTACTGCGGGTCAAGCGAGCAAGATTCGTCCTCTTAGCCTTGACGCTATGAGTCAGCGGTATGCTGCGGGGGAGCTGGAGCCGCAAATTAAGTAAGTGGTTACTGTCTTTTAGCCGTATGAAAGGCGGGCCTGGGGCCCGCCTTTTTGTATTTTAAAGTACCTTTGCCTCACCCTGTCCCTTCCCCCTCGGCAAAAATGCAGTACCATTGGTTCAATGGAAACTTTGCAAGACATTAGCACTTACGAAAACAGCCCGGTGATTCAGCGCCCGGACTACTCGGCCCTGCGCCAGAAATTGCCGCAACTCGACTTTGCCAACGATGCGGCACCGCTGTTGACCGAGATGCAAGATTATCGAAATTTTTACGACTTGCACTTCCCCCTTTCCTATAAAACCGGGGTCGGCACTTTTAATGCAGCGGGCTTTGAGCTGGTATCTCAATATTGGTTAGTGGAAAACCCTCGCGGCACCTTGTTTATTTGTCACGGCTATTTCGATCATACCGGTATTTATGGTCCGGCGATCCGCTTTGGGCTAGAGCGCAATCTCAATGTGGTGATTTTTGACTTCCCCGGCCATGGCCTTTCCAGTGGAGAGCGGGTCGCCATCCAGACTTTCCTGCAATACCGTCAGGTATTTGACCGGCTTTTGTCTGTAGCTGAAGGCAAGTTACCCAAGCCCTGGCACGCCTTGGGACAGAGCACTGGTGGCGCAGCTTTACTGGCGCACCTGCAGTTCAGTCGCCGGCAACCACTGGATAAGGTTTTTCTACTGGCTCCATTGGTGCGCCCGGCCAACTGGCATCTGGTTAAGTGGAAGTATTATCTGGGGCGCCTGTTTATTAGCGAACCCAGTCGCGAATTCACCATCAATACGCACGATGCCGAGTTTTCCCGGCGGCAGGCCCTACGTGATCCTCTGCAGTCCAGGGTGATTTCCATGTGCTGGCTCGGTGCTATGGTGGACTGGATCAAGACCTTTCCCAAGACCGCGCGCAATCCCCGAAAAATATTGGTGGTGCAAGGTACTGGTGATGGTACGGTCGATTGGCGTTACGACATGCGGGCTATCCGCGACCGCTTTCCGCACTGTCATAGAGTTTTGATTCGCGGTGCCCGTCACCAGATGATCAATGAAACCCAGCCCTATCGGCATCAGATACTGGCTGCTTTGGATGACTGGTTGAATAAGTAGGTTGTTAGAGTCTCTTATTTTCCCTCGTTACGCGATACTTCTTATCGTCGATATTCTTATACAATAAAATCAAAAAGTCTTATTTTTTCTCAAAGGTGAGCATGTTTGCCATTGGCAAGTTTCTCTCTTATGGGGGAGCAATGAGTATTATTGGCTCATAGTTCTTTATCAAAAGTTCGCTCAATGATCCGGGCTAAATTGGCGCTCGATAAATGCGCTTGTAGCCCTGATTTCAATCAATTTATTGTGTTTCTATTTAAATGGAAGCTGTCTAGGTGGCCCTATATACAAGATTGCTGCAAACGATCCTGTGATGGTGATTTCGGTGATCAATCAAAGGCTTGCAAATATTGTATTCTTGCTATATCGATGACTACCTTCTTTTATCAAAAGTAAAATGCTAAGAAAGTCAGAGGAATTAGAAATATAGCAAAAGTTAGCAAGGATATAAAAGGTCCGATTAGCATCCTTGGATCAAAGCCCATTGATAGCTGGTTAATCAATGCCCAGACATTCAGTTCGATACGGAAAAACCAAGCAGCACTCATAACCAGCCTAAGGCCCCGGCATTTATCTCGAGAAAAAATTTCCTAAGATGGCACTGCGTAGGGTCAATGCAGGAAATGCCAGAATGAGTTAAGATGCTGAAATAAAATAAATCCCCTGGAAAGATTATTTATGGGGAATCTTTGGCTTAGGTATAAATCTGTGGTTCTCATTAATAGCGCGGATGCCGGATAGATTTGCCCGCTTCAATGATAAATTCATGGAAGGCGTTTGCGAACGTCTGATGAAAATTTTATGTTTGCACAAATTACTCTGGCCCCCACAAACTATAAGTGAGCGAGAGGGGCTAGATTTCGAACAGTGTCGCCTTTGATTGACCCTATAGACAACTGATCCCATCGTGACCAGTTATCTTAAAAAATCGGATGTGGGTGAAGAATTTCTCGCATTATTTTGATCGGGGCTCTTCATGTAAAGATCGTATTTAATGATTGATTAATTTGATTTTATCAATAATTTACTGATTTTGAAATCTATGCGAATGAGGTAAGTCACTCTATAGGGATAGTGATAAAGTGCAAGAAGGTGGTTACGAATGGCGGTATGCGCGGATGAAATACTCTTTGGTCCTAGTAATATTAGGTTCTTTGGTAGAGGCATCTACTAGAGAATGTTGTTGCAGAAGATAATTAAAGCTGTGACTATGTGCTTGGCTGGATTGTCGCCGAGAAACTGACAAAATTGGAGGGTGAAATGTTTAGTCATATTATGGTTGGTACTAATGATATTCAGCGGTCCAAAGCGTTTTACGATGCTGTTTTAGGTGTTCTGGGTTATGAGCCTAGTGTTATGGATGAGAAGGGCCGCTGTTTTTACTTTTCTCAATCCGGTGTTTTTGCTATCTCGAAGCCTATCGATGGTGAATTGGCTACTCACGCCAATGGTGGCACTATTGGTTTTAGTGCGAAGAGTATTGAAGAAGCAGATGCCTGGCACCAAGCGGGCATTGACAATGGAGGTGTGGCCTGTGAAGACCCTCCGGGAATTCGTGAGGGGGTTGCTGGTAGAATGTATATAGCTTATCTGCGCGATCCTGCAGGCAATAAAATCTGTGCCCTCCACAGAGTTAAGTAAGTAATCTGATGGATCTAGTATCCACAGCCAGTCTTGTTGGGCCGGCTGTGGAGTATTTTTATTGTTTATTGTAATTTCTCGTCTGGATTTTTGAATATGGTGGTTGGCTCTCCCTCGGGGCCAGAATAAAAAAGAACAATAATCACCGGGTCCTTGCCGTCATTGCGCCCATAATGCCATTTGTTTGTGACCTCAATAAAAGCCTTTCCCTCTCCCAGGGTGAGTGTTTCTTTTTGTCCTGGGAGTACGATGGTAAGTGTGCCTTTTTCGATGTACACACCGTTTAAAACTGGGTGTTTATGTACTGGCATTTGTTTGCCGGGAGGGATCGTTACCCGAACGATAGTCAACTCCTGCTGGCCGGGCCTCATTTCGGGAAGCTTATGTCCCTCCCAATCCTTACTGGAAGCCACCAGTGTTTCGAATTTTACCGCACCTATATCAGTTTGACTTTCCGCATTGTAAGTGAAGGTTAAAAATAGGGTAAAGAATATAAAATTGTTTGAAATACGCATAATCATCCTTTCCTGTATCTAATCTGATGTTGACCAATTAATAGGGGCTAATTGTCCTCAACTCTTTTTGGACGGTTTTTCTGATCTGTCCTTGCTTTGCATCACAAACCAAGACGCATTAATCACCATTGCCTGGTCTTCAAAATGATCGGAATGTCAGTGGTTAATAAATATTGGATTCACTTGCGCCAAGTTAAGGCCCAGCTGGCCGATGCGTGCTGTCGCACCTTCTCCTGCATCAACAAGGAATAATTTTCCACTACTGCGTATTACTACACAGGCGGGGTGGCGCAGCCATTGATAGGCAGGGTCGGGAGTGCCAGTGCTGCAAAAATAGATATGCAGCTTTCCATCATCTTTCACGTATGGCGGATAGTGCTTGAGAGATTCAGGTTGTTCCGCTCTGATCAGGGTACTAGTCAATAAGGAAAATAGTGTGACAAGGAACCCTTTGGCGAATAATGAGGACATATTTATCGGCCGGCAAGGATAGAACGTCTCTAAAGCCTATGACTGGATTCTGGAAAATTCCACATTAATTTGGATGAATAACGCACCCTCCGCTGTTGATTAAAATCAAAGAAACCCATGACACGTATTGAAAAAATCAGGTTGGTTTAAGAATGGAAAAAAGCAAAATTTAGTGTTTGGGGGGTAAGGGTGTGGAAGGAGTAAAGCCAGGATTTAGACATAAATGGTTGTCTGTAAAGTGGAGCCTGATATTGGGGTTTTCATTTTTAGGAGAGTTACTTGTTAAAATTCTAGAGTGCAAAGGCAGTCTCCATAGGTCGCATGTAAGGATAGGGGAATGGATAGGGCCATCTCGATAACCTAAAGGTCCCAGAGGGACAGGGATTTCGGTAACTTTCTGGGCCAGCGTTTCAACAGACAATAAAATAAGAGCGCCACTTATCCAGCTGAATCTGGGCAGGAGTGTTCAGAGCAGAGTGGCGACCGATACTGTGAATAATTTCTGCCTGTTTGGGAACGGCAAGATAGAGATAGAGTGGGATAAACACTGGTCGATGGCGGTATTTATTCCTTGTTGTAACCGCCATCTTTGCAACGTTGAGAAGAGGAGACTGCTTGCAGATTAACGCATTAGAGTGTGGCCTTGCCCTGCAGGTGCAGTTTGCGTTTTTGTGCCAGGGCATCTATGGAGTAGAGCGCCAAGCCCAACCATACAAACATAAAGGTGGTGAGTTTGCCCTCGCTGAATGGTTCTCCCAATGCCTGGGTGGCCACTACCAGCATGAGTGATGGACCTATGTATTGTAGGAACCCCAAACTGGATAGGTTGAGTCTGCGTGCGGCGATAGTAAACAGCAGCAGCGGGATTAGGGTGATTGGACCGGCCAGAACCAGCAGGCCGTTTAGTTCCCAGCTATTGCTTAACAGGTTGCTGGTAGGACTGTCGCTCCAAACGAGGTAAATCAGGGCCACTGGCAGCATATACAGGATTTCGATGGTGAGGCCGGTCAGGCTATCTACAGGTGCGCGCTTGCGTACCAGCCCATAGAGGGCAAAAGTACCGGCAACGAATAGGGCGATTACGGGCACACGGCCAAATTGCCAAAGCTCGTAGGCGATTCCTATTGATGCCAAAGCGACGGCCAGCCATTGCAGACGCCGCAATTTCTCGCCAAGGAATAGTACGCCTAAGATAATGTTGATCAGTGGATTAATGTAGTAGCCGAGGCTTCCATCTAGCAGGTGGCCATTGTTAATAGCCCAGATAAAGACCAACCAATTGCTTCCAATTAGCGCTGTCGTAAGAGCGAGCATACGCATCTTCTTACCATCTTGCAGAGTAGCGATAAGGTCGGGTAGCTTGCGTATAAAAAGTAGGATGATCAGTGCTAGTCCCAGCGACCAAATACTGCGATGCGCGAGAATCTCCGCTGCGGGCATATCCTGTAACTGGTTAAAGTAGAGAGGCGCCAACCCCCAAATGAGAAAGGCGACGACGCCGGCAAGCAAGCCGGTAGTGGCGGAATCGTTATTACGCAAGGGAGCACCTGCTGAGGAAAACGAAGTATAGGATTGGGCTCGACACACGGGGATTGGGTGCGAGGCCGAGCCAACAGAAGTAGAAGTCGCTATTGTAGAAGTGCCCGCCAGTGGGGATCAATACCCTTGTCGATCAGTCGATCAGTCGATCAGTCGATCAGTCGATCAGTCGATCAGTCGATCAGTCGATCAGTTGAGGATAGGCAGGAGGTACGGGCTCCATGTGGAATTAATACCTCCTGCGCTGTGCCTCCTCCTGTAGCGGAGGAGGCTGAGGCGGTTTAAAAGAGTACGCGGCAGCGCAGAGTGCCGGGGATGTTCTTCAGCTTCTCCAAAGCCAGGTCCGAGTAAGCCGCATCCACATCAATCACCACATAACCCAGTGTCTCATTGGTCTGCAGGTACTGGGCGGAAATATTGATAGTGTTTTCGGAAAACACCTGGTTGATGGCACCCAATACACCGGGTACGTTTTTGTGGATATGCAGGAGACGGTGTGTACCGGCGTGGCCCGGTAGAGCAACTTCGGGGAAGTTGACCGAACTGGTCGTAGTGCCGTTATCGGAATAATGCGCTAGCTTTTCCGCCACCTCGGTGCCGATATTTTCCTGTGCCTCCATGGTGGAGCCCCCAACATGCGGGGTGAGCAGGGCATTGTCGATGCCGCGCAGGGGCGAGACGAATTCGTCGTCATTGCCGCGTGGCTCTGTCGGAAACACATCGATAGCGGCGCCGGCCAAGTGTTTGCGCTTCAGCGCATCTGCCAGGGCATCGATATCCACCACAGTGCCACGGGAGGCGTTCAAAAGGATTGCGCCAGGTTTCATCTGCGCGATCTGCTCGGTGCCGATCATCATCTTCGTGGAGGGCAGCTCGGGCACATGCAGGGAAATCACGTCGCACTTGCGCAGCAATTCCTCCAGAGAGCCTACCTGGCTGGCATTGCCCAGCGGCAACTTGGTGATGACATCATAAAATTTCACCCGCATACCAATGGCTTCCGCCATCACCGATACCTGCGAGCCGATGGCACCATAGCCGATAATACCCAGAGTCTTGCCGCGCGCCTCGAAAGAACCAGCGGCAGATTTTAACCAGCCGCCGCGATGACATACGGTATTTTTCTCGGGGATACCGCGCAGCATAAAAATAGTTTCGGCAATGATCAGCTCGGCCACACTGCGGGTATTGGAATAGGGGGCGTTAAATACAGCTATCCCCAGCTCTGTAGCCGCTTGCAGATCCACCTGATTGGTGCCGATACAGAAGCAGCCAACAGCGATCAGCTTGGAGGCGTTCTCCAGCACCTTACGGGTTAGCTGGGTGCGTGAGCGAATACCAATAAAGTGGGCGTCTGCAATTTTTTCGATCAATTGCTCTTCTGGTAGTGAAGTTTTTAGGTACTCCACATTGGTGTAACCGCGGGATGCCAGCAGATCGATGGCGGATTGATGTACACCTTCCAGTAGCAGGATACGAATCTTGTCTTTATGCAGGGATTTTTTTTGATCGGGATTGTGCGGAGCCATAAACTATCTCTTCACTGAGTGCGAATAACGCGATGTAAAAAGTGCTTTATCACTTCAAGAGGTGCCGAAGCCAGGCGAAGGCGCGATCATAGCACATGCTGGTTATAACACTTTATACGAAATTTCTATCCTAACTATCTTGTTTATTTATGTACCTACACCAATTTACCTGTGGCACCGAAATCCCTTTTCAGCTGGGTAAGATTCTCTGTGTTGGGCGAAACTATGCCGACCATGCGGCAGAGTTGAACAACCCGGTGCCGGAAGAACCTCTGTTATTTATCAAGCCATCTACCGCGGCGGTTGATATGGCCAAGCCTATTCACTTGCCCACAGGGCATGGCAGCTGTCACTTTGAAGGAGAGTTGGCACTGCTTATCGGTGAAAAACTCACTAATGCCAATGCCACTGAAGTAGCTCCTGCAATCGCCGGTTTGGGTCTTTCTTTAGATCTGACCCTGCGCGATTTACAGGCTGAACTTAAAAAAGTGGGACACCCCTGGGAGAAAGCCAAGGGGTTCGACAACTCCTGTCCCCTTTCGCCGTTCGTCAAGCTGGACTGGCTGCCGGACTGGGACAAGCTCAGCTATTCCCTTTGGCTCAACGACGAGTTGCGTCAGCGCGGTAAGACGGAACATATGCTCACCCCAATTCTCGATCTGGTGGCTTATATCAGCAGCTACTTCACCCTCGAGCCCGGTGATGTGGTGCTGACGGGGACCCCCGCCGGTGTTGGTGAGTTGCAGCACGGTGACAAGCTGATGATGCAGTTACAAGGGGATTGGCTGCAGGTGAATACTGAGGTCGCCTAATTCCGGTCGGCAGCAGATCATTTCTTCCGGATAGTTCTGACCTGTACTTGCGAATCCGCCGCCAGAGCTAGCTATCGCCCCCATGCGTATGTAATCCCTTTGATTTGTGATCACATTTTAGATATAACCCAGAGAAACCAACAGTTTCAAATGAGGTGCGCCATGACAGAGAAAAATAATATTCCGCAAACCCTGCAGGAGTGGCAGGCCCTGGCGGCCTCCCTCAAAATTGAAGGCCGCGCCTTTATCAATGGCGATTATGTCGATGCGCTTTCCGGTGAAACCCGCGCTACCTATAGCCCTGCCGATGGGAAAGAACTGGCTCAAATCGCCAGTTGTGGCCCACAGGATGCGGATTTGGCGGTGCGCGTCGCGCGCGAGGCCTTTGAGTCTGGGGCCTGGTCAAAAATGCCGCCAATGAAGCGCAAGCAGATTATGGTGCGTTTTGCCGAGTTGATCGAAGAGCATCGAGTGGAAATTGCCCTGCTGGAAAGCCTCGATGCGGGCAAGCCTATTGGTGACACCATGGCCGTGGATGTTCCCGGCGCCGCGACCACGATTCGCTGGAGCGGTGAAGCTATCGATAAGATCTACGATGAAGTGGCGCCCACCGGGCCCGGTGAGCTAGGCCTGGTCACCCGTATGCCACTGGGTGTGGTCGCGGCGATTGTGCCCTGGAACTTTCCCCTGTCCACCACAGCCTGGAAGTTGGGCCCGGCCTTGGCAACTGGCAACAGCGTAATTCTCAAGCCCGCGTCCAATACTCCGCTTACCGCAATCAAACTGGCGGGCCTGGCTAAGCAAGCGGGTTTACCCGATGGTGTGTTCAATGTACTGCCGGGGCCCGGTAGCAGCCTGGGTAAGGCGCTGGGCCTGCATATGGATATTGACTGCCTCACTTTCACCGGCTCCACCGAGGTGGGCAAGACCCTTACCGAATACTCCGGCCAGTCGAACCTGAAGCGCACGTTCTTAGAGCTGGGTGGCAAGAGCCCCAATATTGTTTTTGCCGATGCGGACCTGGACAAGGCTGCCGATGCCGCAGCGCTGGCTATCTTTTACAACCAGGGGGAGACCTGCACTGCCGGTTCACGCCTGCTGGTTGAGAAGGGTATCACCGATGAGTTTATTCAAAAGGTGCGCAAGGCCGCCGAGCGCTTCCAGCCCGGCCATCCTCAGGACCCGAATACTGCAATGGGCGCGTTGATTGACCGCAGTCAGTTCGACACCGTCGAATTCTATGTCGCCAAGGGTCTGGAGCAAGGCGCTCAGCTGGTCTGTGGTGGCAAGCCCGTGGACGAGGTGACTGGGGGCTATTACTACGAACCCACCATTTTCCGTGGGGTGCGCGGTGATATGACCATCGCCCGTGAGGAAATCTTCGGTCCGGTGTTGTCGGTCATCGAATTTGAGACCGAAGAGGAGGCGCTCGCTATCGCCAACGATTCCATCTATGGCCTGGCTGCGGGTATCTGGACCAATAACTTGGGCCGCGCCCACCGTATGGCACGCGATATTTACGCGGGCTCGGTGTGGGTTAATAACTACTTTGGCGGAGATATCACCGTACCATTCGGTGGTTTCAAGCAGTCCGGAAATGGCCGAGACAAGTCTCTACATGCCCTGGATAAGTACTGTGAGCTGAAGTCTACTTGGATCGATCTGGGCTAAATACCCCTTAGTATAGATTACAAAAAGGGCCGCAATATGAGGCCCTTTCTCCTCCCCTACCGCCCTGTCACATGTGCGCTCAATCTGGCGTGAATTATTTAGTCAGCTATACCTAAGTTATCGCCCTCTACAACCGTTTTCGGCGACAGTGTTCCTGGTTTGGGCCCTGTGCCTAAGACGTAAACCAGTTTGAGGAGAATCAGATTGAAAAGAGTCTGCCTGTGCTTCGTTATCCTAGCTGTGAGCGGAATAACACATTTACGGGCAGCGGAGGCCCCCAGGCTCGGAGAAATTGTCGGATTGGTTGGTGCCGGGCAACTGCATGCGCGGATTGTGCGTGATTCCCCGGCTCGCAACTTGATTGGTAACTGGATGGAAATCTTTGTCAGCCACGGCGATGCCGTTGAAAAAGGGCAGCTTCTGGCGGTTTACAAAAACAGTAAGGGTAGGGCGGTACTCGAATATATCGCCAGCCGCCCTGGTAGAGTGCTTATCAATAGTCGAGCGGCACTTCATTCAGTGGAAAATTTCCTGGAAATTATCACGGTACCCCATGAAGAATATTGTAATCGTGTAGATTGTACGGTTTCCGCAGTGGATTAGCGGATAACGTTTATTGAACGATTGGTGGGTGCTGGATAATCTAGGGATGGAAAGGGACACTGTACACGATGAAATTGATATACACCCATGAAAACCGCTTGTTGGTGGAATTGGCCAAAAGCCGTTTGGAAGTTGCCGGTATCCCGGTGAAGCTAAAAAATGAATTTGCTCAGGGCGCATCCGGAGAGTTGGCCCCTAATCAGGCCTGGCCGGAACTTTGGCTGGAACGAGAGCGGGATTACGAGCGCGCACACCAGTTATTACAAGACACTGAAGCCGAACAGGAGGGCTGGTCCTGTCCAGGCTGCAGCGAAGAGAACGGGGCTGCCTTTGATTACTGCTGGCAGTGTGGCAAGTCGCGTCCGGCAATAAAGGATTCATAGCATCAACTTGTCGAATTAACAATGGCAACGGGCAACGGGCAACGGGCAACGGGCAACGGGCAACGGGCAACGGGCAACGGGCAACGGGCAACGGGCAACGGGCAACGGGCAACGGCGTAGGCCAAAACCCTTAAATACCTGCATAGATGGTTCGCAAGAGCATGTTAGTGATCTTTAATTGCCGGTTGAAAGAGTGTATCCACATGTTAAATAGAAAGTATTAAAACCGGACGTGTTTGTAGGGTGATCTATGAGCGAGCAATCTCATGGTGTTTCCATTGGACTGCAACAGCATGGCAAGCATTTCTTTTTAACCCTGCGCGCTCATGGCAAGCTGACCCATGAGGATTATCAGACCATGGTGCCTATGCTGAATTCCGCCATTGCCGGTATAGAAAATCCGAAAATAGATTGCTTGATGGATGCAAGTGATCTGCAAGGCTGGGAACCTCGCGCCGCTTGGGATGACTTTAAACTGGGAGTGTCCCACGGACGCGAATTCAATCGAATTGCGGTTATATCGGATAAACGTTGGATGAAATGGGCGAGCAAGGTGGGCAGCTGGTTTATCGGTGGCGAATACAAGGTTTTTGATTCTGAGGAAACCGCCATGGCGTGGTTGCGTGAGGGAGAATAGAATAACCGTGCGGTGTGAATTGTTCACACTCCATTGAGAAAACCCCTGCGAAAACGCCGGAGAAAATACAATATTTAGGTGCCTCAGAATAATCAGTGAGATCGCTAAAAGTCCCCTGGGTGGACCTTGACTTCGCCTGAGACAGTACCGACTTTTCTATGGGCTCCCTAATAATAATAACCATTTATAAGGAATTTTTTCATGTTCGAGTGGGTAGCTAACCCGGAAGCCTGGATTGCTCTGGCTACGCTAGCGGCGTTGGAGATAGTACTGGGCATCGATAATATTATTTTTATTTCTATCCTTGTCGGGCGTCTACCGCCCAAACAGCGTGAACCAGCGCGGTTTATTGGCTTGACTCTGGCCATGGTGACTCGCTTGGGGCTACTATTTTCTATTGTCTGGATTATGGGGCTGGTAGATCCGCTATTTAGTGTGTTTGGTATGGAGATATCCGGACGCGATATTATTCTGGTTGGAGGGGGACTTTTTCTGATCGGTAAGGCGACCCATGAAATTCATAATAGCCTGGAAGGCGCCGAGACGGACGCTGCATCTCTGGGAACTGCGGCTTTTGGCATGGTTTTGTTTCAGATTGCTTTGTTGGATATCGTTTTTTCCCTAGATTCAGTAATAACCGCTGTAGGTTTGGTCGATGAAATTTCTATCATGGCGATTGCAATTGTTCTCGCAGTGATTGTTATGTTGATTGCTGCAAAACCTATTGGCGATTTTGTAGACCGTCATCCAACAGTCAAAATACTTGCGCTGGCCTTTTTGATTATGGTTGGGCTCACCTTGGTGGTAGAAGGTTTTGATGTGCATGTGCCCAAAGGCTATATCTATTTTGCTATGGCGTTCTCTATGGCCGTGGAAATTCTTAACTTACGCTTTCGTGGGAAAAAAGCACGCAAGACTGCACCGGTGCAGTTGCACCATGCGTTACGTGAGGAGCGCGAATAAATGATAGACAGAAGATCTAAGCAGGAGGAGCAATAGCCTATTGTTCCTCCCTTTCTCGGTTGGTAGGGTAATACAATATTAATAATTACTTCTCTTAGATTTTAGTATCAGGTAGGTCAATCCTAGTGCCAGAGTTGCTGCAGCAAGTCCTATAATTTCCGTCGCGCTTACTTTATCCAGATCCAAAATAATAAATTTACGCGCAAGTGCTAAGATGGCAATCAATACCACAACGGTGGTTTGAATAATACTTTGTTGTCTGGTGACTACATACTGGAGAGTGTGGCTGAATTCCAAGGCGATCAGTAGCGTAATGATCTCACCAAAGATCGTTTGAAAAACTTTATGATCCAGCGGATCTTTCATGCCTACCAATAACATGGAATACACTGAATAGGCTAGTCGAGTAATGGCCACCACTACGATAATAATAATAATGATAGTCAGCAGAAGGGCGATAAAGCTTTCAAACTTACGGTAATAACTATGAACGGCGCTTGCCGACTTGATCGTTTCTTTTTCCGAATCACTCATCGCTAATTCTCAAAATGAAAGTCTTGGATGTCTCAAGAAAAATATGAACCTAATCTGGCGCCGTATAAAGCTATATGGAATCAGCCATCCCAGTAATGACTTCTTTTTTTGTCAGGGAGATAACCTTACTGCTGATTGGCATCAATCTGTGCAAAATAACAGGCACCTCGTAAGAAATGCCAAGTCCCAGTTGTGCGCTACTGTGTGGCATTATAGTGACATCGTATTTTGTCCAGATGGAGACTGGATTTGTCTGGTCGAGTAGGTGAATTGACTTATTTAGGGCACACAAGAATTCACTGCCAATACGCAATTGCTTGCCCCCCTTGTATGGTAGAAAGTTAGCCCAGTAACTACCGTGGTGGGGAGATGCAATAGAAATAAATTTGTGTACCTTACGTATTCCACTCATCGACTGTAGGTAATAACGCGCTACTATTCCTCCCATGCTGAAGCCCACTAGTGTGCAGGTCTCGCCCGTAATAAGCAGTTTCTCTATTTTTGCCATGAGTTGAGCGGAAAGATGTTCCATGCCATGCCAGCCGGAGTTATATCGTAAATGGATATACTGGGCGTTAAAGCCGGCATTAGAAAGCGCGCGTTGCATTCTTAAAAGACAGGTACCCCGATCAAAAATCCCAGGAATCAATAAAACCGTGTGACTTTTACGATTCATCGTATGACATGTTTTGAATGGTTTAAAATGAGGTTGAGATGATTATCGATATTAGCCCAAGAACCTTGCTAAAGAGTGTAGTCTGGTGAGCCTCTTTCAGGAAAAATCTGTACTTAACGGCGCTCTATCGGCGGGTAATACACGCCGATAGAGATTAAGGAGCACTGGGCGGTTTACTAATCCTCAACATCCCATAATATATACAGGCAAAAGATATTGAGTAACCTTACAGAGCTATATACGACGTATTCCACTTGGAAAAACCGCAACTATTTAGCGTTAAAGGTAGGGTTTAACGTCCCAGGATTGGCGTTACAAATCCGTGGTTAGTTGGATTTTCAAAATGGCGGTATCGCCAGAGCCTGCAATGGCTATTACCTTGGTTCCTGGTTGTGCTTTGGCCTGAATATTGGCATACATTCGGAAGTTTCTGTGCCACCAGCTAGCGGAGGCGTCGGCTCCGGCAAAGGCTTCTCCAGTATTAATATCGTTGTTCATAAGGTATAGATTCATGTTCTTTCGGTCTTCAGTGGGGTCGTTATCCAGCTGAAGCAAAGTTTTTAACGGTAGTGTTTTGTGGCGTTCGCCGGTTTCTTTACTAAAATTCTTTAAAAACTCGTCGTTACTGGCCTTCCTTTCCGGTTCAAATTTTTCCATGTGTGCCATAAGCGCCTCGCCATTCCAATGTACTTCTCTTTCGTCATGGCATAAAACTGCGTTTAGGCCGGCTTTCTTGGCAATACGAAATCCCAATTGTTCTTTTCATTAATTGCCAATTGATGCTTCCCGGCAAGATAAGAGATAAATTTCTTATTGATCTTTCCTTGCTGAGATGGATCGCACTCCAGCATTACATGGGTAGGTGATTGATTGGCAAGTTTACTGGTAAGTTCTTCTAAGTAGTCCTGATTTTCAGGAGATAGCACGTCGATAAATTCTGACTTGACGTAACCCCGTCCAGGATTAGAAAAATGAAAGGTACCAAAAAGCATTATCTGAGCTTTCTGATTAATTTTTTCCTTCTTGAGCAGAGTGACTGTTTGCGGACAAGCTTGTGCTGCTGAGTATTAAGATAAGGGTGTAGGTAGTAAGTATTTTAATACCTTTCGTTATTTTAAAGTATTTTATGTGGGATTTTATTTTCTTGATGCAGGCTCTCTACAGCTGTTGCTAGTTTCGATATCTAGAAAAATCCCTGGATAATAAGGGTCAGAGTTACTACTTGGCCCTTTCCAAATTAAATGATCGGCTGAAAAGCGTCGAAATTAGAAATCGCTAAACTCCCAATATGTTCTTAAGGCGAACTCCATTCCAATACCCTTCCTGGTGGACTCGCTTCTCTGTGGACTTGCAGTTCGGGGCCTTTTAAGCCCCTCTATCTCTGGCGGGACTACATACTACCGCGCATTTGGGAAACAGTAGCATTAGCATTACGCATTCTTGCCGCTTGTGCCACTTCCTTATCTACAACGGTCTTTCCTATCGGAGATAAAGAAATACCGGCAAGCTTCAGGTGTTGAATGCCAAACGGAATGCCAATGATGGTGATAAAACAGGCAATTGCATGGACCAAATGACCAATTGCCAGCCAAATTCCAGCGAATAGGAACCAAATGATATTGCCTATCAAGCCGAATCCACTGGTACCTATGTCCTCATTTAAGGTGAGCTCCTTGCGGGAAATGGCTTCATGTCCAAAGGGAAAGAATGAGAGTTTGCCCATTACAAAACAGGCCCTTCCCCAGGGAATCCCGACAATGCTGATAAAGGCAATAAGAGCAAAAAACCACCAGCAGAGGCCCATAAAGATCCCGCCGAGAATAAACCATAAAAAATTACCAAGTGTGCGCATATTGATCTCCTATTGAGCTGTTATAGGGCACTTATACAGATAGCGTTTGCTTACCAAGACGAACATTGACGTTGGCGGTTTCCCAAAGAACAGTATCAATACCCTTTTGCTAGATCCATACAACTGTGACGTGTTAGGGGGCCTCAATAGATGCATTAGGGCAAATATTTTGTTTGATCGCAACAGGTGAGACTGGCTTGTCGGTTTGATTCTTCAGGCATCTTTGAGGCAATAGGAGGTGCTGCCTTGGCGGGCGTTCAATAAGAGTAGGATCTATCTTTAGAAATTTGAGTGGGTTATGGAATTAATTCGTTCGCAGGCGCATTGATATCGAGCAAGCGTCTACATTGGCCCTTACCAATAATTGGTAATTGGTTATCCAGAAACCCCATCTGCTTAAGCACAGTTGCCTGATCCCAGTAGATATGTTCAGAGCTGATTTTATCGACTTCAAAAGAGATAATCGCAACTTGGGGAATAGATAATTTTCTTCCGGTAGCCTCAATACCGGGAGCGAACCAGTCCATACGCAGAGAGTGTGTCAAATGCAGAATAAACTCATCGATAACTCTGTGTTCGCCAACAGTGCGAGTCAATAATTCCAATTCAACGTCGGGCGGCATCTGTGGAATAAAAATATCCCGATAAAAATGCCGTAGTGGTTCCCTGCCTGTTGCGCCGGTATTGACCGGTACATGGATTAGAACTGGGTTGTTGGTCATGGTCGCGATGGCAGCATCCGCATCTTTTAGCTCAAACTCGGCTGCTTTATGGGTCTCCAAGACATTAACTAGCCGTTCTTCCCATTTTTTCATAGCTATTTCCCGTCTGGATTCTGTATAGAATGGTGACCACTTGCAGAATAATAAGCTTGAGTAGGCGTCCCCATCTCCAGGTTGATAAAAATGTCGGAGTTAGGCGTTATTTGCCGTTTGTATGAATAAGCTCATTAGCAATATAGATTGAAATGGTGGGGATATTGATGTTTCTTGAAGTTTAGTGTGAATTCGATTGAGTAAGAGATCAGGTAGTACGCGCCTAATTAAGGCGTATCTAGCGTTGATACCCTTCGAAATCGGTAGTAATTGGGGCGCTTTACAGAGCGGTAAGCATTTGGGTGACTTAAAACGCTACTGCAAAGCGCATCTATACCCTTTAGCTGCGCCAGTAGTTATTGGCGGCAGCGACAGTCTGAAAGTTGATGGCAACTACCTGGGAAGAGGCGATCAAGCTGTCTGCGTTTTCTTCGTAGGAAGATCTCAGCTTGCCTCTTACCTCATCCGAAGGTTGAGTATACTTTACCCCCATTCTAGATAGTTTCATCGCCAGCTCAAAACCTTGCTGGGCATTTTCGGTGATCAAGCTTTCCAACCACATATGTGACATGAACTTCCCTCTCTTATCTTAAGTATCTATGGCGGGCCAAATATACCTTCCCGCAGCAACAATTGAAAACCAAAAATCCTATGCCAGCACATACTTGCTGATATGTTGGTTAAATTGAATAAGGTCAAAAGATCCCTTAATTTCAAATTTAATCTTGCCCACCTCGCCGAGATAAACCTCGATTTCGCAATCCAAGTCGAAGGTGCCAGCGCTCTCCACAGAAAACGCCTGTATTTTGCTATAGGGTAGTGATGTGTAGTCAACCTTTGAGCCAGTCAGGCCTTGTACATTGGCTGAAATTATTCTTTTGTTTGTAAAAACAACCTGATCCCGTATGGTTTTGAATCCGGCAAAAATAAATTCTTCTTCAATCAAAAATCGATTAAATTCATCTCTGGCCTCTGAAACTTCAATGGGCTTGAGTTTAAATATCGGTGAATTTTTAAAGTCGATCATCTCTCTACCGTGTCAATCATTGATTAAGGTATTATTTTATACATAATCCACGGTTATATCAGGTTATATATCCAGGATAGATTGAATACGTCAAGATTTGATGCCGGCGCTATTGTTTCACTATGATCTAACCGGCTTTCAGCCCTAGGTGAATGCTTCTCTACTCAGCGTTTGATTGCTGCAGTGAATCAGTTGGATTTCTAATGACCAGTCCCGCTAAGAACAGCTTTACTGCGGGGTGTTCGGTTGAGCTTTTTTTAAAAGTGGCAGCATTTTGAATTCGGTAGTGAAAGCGTTCGGCTAACAGCGGGACCAGATCACCGGTCTCTACATATTTCTGCGCAAGATACTCCGGCAGGAATCCAACAAAACAGCCCGATAGGATCATCGCGAGTCTCGCTGCCATGTGGTTGGCCGTGGAGCGATGAGGGAAGAGGCGGTAGAGGTGGGCGGCACCGGAAAGTACGGCGTGACTGGGGGCGGCGAGTTCCTGTTGTGTCAGTAATTCCTCGCTAACCCGATCGGCTTTGGCGCAGGGGTGATCGGCGCCACAATAGAGGATGGAACGGTGTTGGAATAACGGCTGATATTCCAACCCAGGCCGACGGGCGTGCAGCGGGTTGATACCCACATCGGCGCGGTCGGCGAGTATCTCTAATTCCAGCTCCTGAGGCGCGGCCAGTTGAACTTCCAGGTGCAGCTGTGGAGCCTGTTGTCTCAGGCGGGCAATGGACGCTGGCAGGTCTAACTGTGGGATATCGAGTACATCATCGGGCAACACCAGACGCAGGGTGCCGGTAAGGTGGGATTGAATAGCATTCACCTGGCTTTTGAAGGCCTCCAGGTGCCCGTCCAACTCCAGAATGGCCTGATAGACGGCCTCTCCTTCGGGTGTCAGTTTAAAATCGGCACGACCTCGAGAGCGCAGGCACAGTTGCATGCCCAGGCGGGCTTCCAGGTCGGAGATATGCACACTGATGGTAGAGCGCCCAATATTGAGTGTGACTTCCGCCGGGGCCAGTCCCCCGGCGCGCACGACTTCGCGAAAAACCCGCAACAGGCGCAGGTCTATGTCACTGAGGCGCCCGCCCAAGGCGCTTTTTGATTTGCCCATTTGCCGACTTTTCCCGTGTTTTCTCTGGTTTTTTGCCGTAGCTTAATCCCTGCTGGCAAAGGTGGAGTGAAAGTGTTCACACCTCTTTTCACGTAAGTTTGATAAATATAAACTTTAGTTCGAAAAATACTACTATTCTCCCCGGTCTGCGGCGGCCAGAATCGCCGCAATACCACTAATAACCTCTAATTATCAGGAGTTTTCCGGTGAAACTGGCGAATCCAAACCTGTTGAAGTCCCAGAACTATATCGATGGCGAGTGGCGGGATGCTGCGGGCACTGCAGAAGTGCGCGATCCGGCTAATGGTGAAGTATTGGGCTGTGTGGCCGATGGTTCTGCCGCAGATGCAGAGGCGGCTGTGGTCGCGGCCAGTAACGCTTTCCCCGAGTGGAGCCGCCGCACTGCTGGCGAACGCGCGGCGATTCTCAAGCGTTGGTATCAGTTGATTGTGGATAACAGCGACGATTTGGCGCGCATTCTTACCTTGGAGCAGGGCAAACCCTTGGCGGAAGCCAAGGGTGAGATTTTGTATGGCGCCTCTTTTATTGAGTGGTTCGCCGAGGAATGTCGCCGCGCCTATGGCCAAACGATTCCCACCCATAACCCGGCCATGCGCCTCAGCACTATTCGTCAACCGGTAGGAGTTGTGTCCTGTATAACGCCGTGGAACTTCCCCAACGCCATGATCACCCGCAAGGCGGCCCCGGCTCTGGCCGCAGGCTGTACCGTAGTGATCAAACCGGCGCTGGAAACCCCGTTATCCGCGCTGGCGCTGTGCCAGCTGGCGGAAGAGGCGGGCCTGCCTAAAGGTACCATTAATGTGGTGACGGGCAGTGATTCGCCGGGGATAGGCAAGGTATTGACCCAGGATCCGCGTGTAGCCAAATTCACTTTCACCGGCTCTACCGCTGTGGGCAAACTGCTGATGGCGCAGTGCGCCAGCACCGTAAAGAAGATGTCCATGGAGCTAGGGGGTAACGCCCCGTTTATCGTATTTGACGATGCGGATATGGATACCGCGGTACAGGCTTGCGTGGCCACTAAGTTCCGCAATGCCGGCCAGGTCTGTGTGGCCACTAACCGCATCTATGTACACGAGTCGGTACACGATGCATTTGTGCAAAAACTGCGTGCCGAGGTGGCGGCGCTGAAAATCGGCCACGGCACCGAAGACGGCATTACCATGGGCCCGATGATTTATCGCCGTGCGGTGGATCGTGTACAGGGCCTGGTACAGGACGCGGTGGAAGCAGGGGCGAAAATCGAAATCGGTGGTGAACCGCTGCCGAATGGAGAAAACTATTTTGCGCCCACGCTGCTCACCGGCGTCACCGATGCTATGCGAGTCGCTCAGGAAGAAAATTTTGGCCCCATCGCGGCGGTGCAGAAGTTCACCGATGAGGCCGATGTGATTCGCCGGGCCAACGATACACCCTACGGTTTGGCCGCCTATGTGATGAGCGAGAATATTCGCCGCGCACACCGCGTGGTAGAGGCGCTGGAATACGGCATGATTGCCTGTAATACCGGCGTTTTCTCAACCACTGTGGCGCCTTTTGGCGGTAACAAGGAATCCGGCATCGGCCGCGAAGGTGGCGTCGAGGGAATGGCGGAATTCTACGAGACCAAATACTGCTGCCTCGGAGTTTGATCTACGGGTCCGAACGGTAGTGCCACGCGCTTGTCTGAATTTGGACAAGCGCCCGAACAGATGCGCGGGAGCTATTGGCTCCCATGCCTAAATACTTTTAAATTTCAGGGAACTTGCGGAGATACAGTCCATGTCAGAGATGCCAACGAACGCTTTCTGGATGCCCTTTACCCCCAATCGCACTTTTAAATCTGCGCCGCGAATTGTCGAAAGTGCAGAGGGGATTTACCTTACCGAAAAAGGTGGACGCCAGATTATTGATGCTACCGCCGGCCTTTGGTGTAGTAATGCCGGTCACGGTCGCACCGAGATTGCCGAGGCAATTTATCAGCAGGCGAAGACCCTAGACTACAGCTCCATTTTTAATTTTGGCCACGAGCTGGGTTTTGAATATTCCGAACGCTTGGTGAAGCATACTCCAGACGGTCTCGACCATGTATTTTTCGGTAACTCCGGTTCCGAGGCGGTAGAGACGGCACTGAAAATCGCTCTGCAATATCAGCGTGTGCGTGGCAAGGGCACTCGCACTATGTTTATCGGCCGCGAGAAGGGTTACCACGGGGTAAACTTCGGTGGTATTTCCGTGGGTGGCATCGCGCCGAATTACCAGGGCTTTGGCCAGCCGGTGAAAGCCAACCATATGCGTCACACCCTGGATATCGAGCGCAATGCTTTCAGCCGCGGCCTGCCGGAGCACGGTGTCGAGTTGGCGGAAGACCTGGAGCGCTTGGTGGCCTTCCACGGTGCGGACCAGATAGCTGCGGTAATTGTTGAACCGTTTGCCGGAGCCGGTGGCGTGGTACTGCCTCCGAAAGGCTACCTCAAGCGTCTGCGCGAAATCTGTGACAAGCACGATCTGCTGCTGATTTTCGATGAAGTCATCTCCGGCTGGGGCCGTACCGGTTCTGCATTCGGCGCCATCGAATTCGATGTCACTCCAGATATGATTACTTCTGCCAAGGGCATCACCAATGCGGCGGTACCCTTGAGTGCGGTCTTTGTGAAGGATGCAATCCACAACACCATCATGGATGCGGCTGCAGAGGGCATGGTGGAATTTTTCCACGGTTACACTTATTCCGCGCACCCGGTTGCCTGTGCAGCGGGTATGGCGACTCTGGATATTTATGAGCGCGAAGGTCTGCTCACTCGTGCATCGGGTGAAATTGGCCAGCACTGGGAAAATGCTCTGCACAGCCTGGCGGATATGGACAACGTCATCGATGTGCGCAACTACGGCTTGGTCGGCGCGATCGAACTGCGTGCGCCGGAAAATCTGAAGGGTAAATTTGGAGCCAAGGCATCTGGTATGGCTTGGGAGGCTGGAGTGATGGCGCGTGGTATCGGCGATGCCCTGTGTATGTCCCCACCGCTGATTATCGAGAAACACGAGATTGATGCGATTGTGGATAAGCTGCGCGGTGTGATCGGCAGCTTGGCTTGATCCACCCTTCCTGCCGGCAACCCTAGGGCTGCCGGTTTTCCTTGCACAGTTTTATCTCTATTTACCCCCACCAATTCCACCGGGATTTTTCCCCGCTGCATCTCTCCGCATGCCCTTTTGCGCGGCTGCAGAGTGGTGCTCTCAATCTGTCGGTTGTGGCTACACTGGAAATAGCGGCCTGCGGCACGACCGGAGTCATTGCAGAGTCGACTATTTGGTCGCGCTCGTGGGCCGCCTCTTATCGAGCTTGCCAGTTCCGGCTCTACCCTCAGACCTTGCCCCGATAAAACCGGGTGGAATTATCCTCGATACAATTTTGCAGTTAATACGGCAAAAAAAATCCCCGTACGTTCTCTTTTTTGGGGTTTACCGAGGAAAATTCCTGACAAGCTGGAAGTCTGTGCGTTCTGGCGCTTAACTTAATGGAGATAGTTCACTCGGCGACGGCTTATGTCCACAGATACCTCCGCTCTTCCCTCCGGTCCTATATTACGAGTGCTCTCCGCCAATTGGTGGCTGTTGTTGCTGCGAGGCCTTATCGCGGTGATTTTCGGGGTACTCACTTTTATCTGGCCGGGATTATCGCTGCTTACTCTGGTTTTTCTCTTTGGAATCTACGCCCTGCTCGATGGAATATTTTCTCTGGTGGCGGCGGTGATGGGGCGCCACGAGAGCAATCCTTTGTGGTGGTTGATCGTGTCCGGATTAATCAGCTTGGCCGCGGGGATCGTGACCTTTATGTTCCCCCAGGTAACTGCGCTGGTACTGGTGATTTTTATTGGTGCCTGGGCTTTGGTACGGGGAATTTTTGAAATTGTCGGGGCGATTCGACTGCGCAAGGAAATCGACAACGAGTGGCTGCTGATTGCTATCGGTGTGCTTTCGGTTATTTTTGGTGTTGCGATATTAGTGAGTCCCGGAGCCGGTGCCCTGGCATTGGTCTGGGTAATTGGGGCCTATGCGATTATCTTCGGCTTGCCCATGATCTGGCTGGCGTTTCGTCTGCGCAAACATAAAAGCAGCGAGTCGTGAGGGCGAGACAAGTCGGAAGATTGGGGGGGAGTTAAAGGTATTGGCGCCCTCAAAAGTGTCTATTTGTGAGGGCCAGCGAGAAAAATAACCTTGGAGTTTTAGACTGCACGCATGTGAATTTTCGGCTTTTTTGGGGCCGGAGGAGGGCACTCCTCCCCCTGCCCAGACAAATAATTACAGCCTTATTTTTTCGCCAAGTCTACCGACTGCGGTAGAGACTGCATCAGTGATTGTCCCCTTTGTTTTAATGCCATACACAACTGAATACGCTCCTCGGTTTGCGCTAGGCTGCGCCGGTAGCCGGGGGCCAGCTTTCCGTGCTTGGCAAATAGTTGCTGCAGTTCATCCAGACGCTGCTTATCGCAAAACGCATTGGCGAATGCGGGGGTGCGGCGGCGAACTTGTGCGGGAATCTTATCCACCACTTTGCCAAAATTAGTCTGCAGCCAGCGCCAGTGTTGCGCCTGCACCAGGGGCTGGGCCAGAGCGTACTGGATAAGGCCAAAGGATTCGCGCGGGCCCATCTCTTTACTGAGTGCCAATGCCTGGACTGTCTCCACCTGCTCGGGGCTGTTGCTGCTGCCGATAGCACTGGCGCTGGCATTTTCAAAGCGTGGATCATCCAGTTCGCCGCGCACCTGAATGAGGTGCTTGAGGAAATCTCCACTGGCGTCCTGCACTGCCACAGTCAGAGCCGGGCCATACAGGTCGGAGTTCAGTGCCTCTGGATTGCGCTCGGTTTTGAAGCCGGTAAAGGCAAAGGCCTTTGCCATTAGTTGTTTGCGCGTATCCGGGTCTTCCGCGACCAGGGCCATAAAGCCTAGTAGGTCGCTGTGCAGCATCTGTTGGTCGGCATCACTGCCGCCAGCGCTGCGGTTGATCAGCGGTAGGTAGAGATTCTGAGCGAAGTTCAGGAAGGCTAGGCGCTGGCTCTCGTCCAGGTAGCTATCGCGATACTTGCGCAGGTAGCGCAGGGGCATGGCGATCACTTGGCGCTTGTCCGCCCTCGCGGATTGGCGCACCACGTCGAGTAACCGGGGAGCGGATAATGTGCCGGCCTCAAAGGCGGCAAAAGCGCTGTCGATAATAGAGAGCTGCTCGGTTGGGGCAAATAGGGCGAAGCGCTCTGTGAGGGCTTGCCACTGGGGTTCGGGCAGGTTCCAGCGGTAGTAGCCGCTGCCCTGGGCATTGGGCATGACCCAGTTGGGGCAGCTGCCCGAGGCAATCTCCAGAGTTTCCTCCTTTCCGGTGAGGATCTGGCACTGTTGCGCGCCGCCATCTCGACTAAAACAGAAGGGAATGCTCCACGGCTGGCCGGTCTCGGTGATGGGGGAGCCGAGGGGTTGGTAGCGGCTCTGCATGATGTGCAGTTTTGCCTGGGCTGGATCGCTGCAGTTCAGGGACAGTTCAAGCTGCGGTACGCCTTTTTGCTCCACAAAGCTGCGGAAGGTTTCCGTCAGTTCCGGGGTATTGGTCTCCTCGCCAATCACTTTGTAGAAAGAGGGGGAATCGGCTTCGCCACCACGAAAAGCTTCGAGGTAGCGGCCTAGGGCCGGGCGGAAGCGTTCGGCGCCGAAATAGCTATCCACCATATGGATCACGCCGAGACTCTTGGAGTAGGTGATGGCGTCGTAGGCGTTGCGAATATTGTTGTTGTCGCTCACCGGCTCGCGGATGGCGCGGGTGCTGGCGAGGGAGTCGAGCTGCATGGCGCCGATGGCGTAAGTTGCGGCATTCAGGTCGTGGCCCTCATCGGGCTCCATAATGGTCAACGCCAGTGGCTCGCCCCAGGTGGCAAAGCCCTCTTTCAGCCACAGGTCATCCCACCAGGGCGGAGTCACCTGGTTGCCAAACCACATATGGGCGATTTCGTGGGCATGCACTTCCACTAAAGCCAGGCGGGCGCCGGGAGCGGGGTTATCACCTACAAGAATACGCTGCTCGCGATAGGTGATGGCGGCGGACAACTCGGTGGCGCCGCTGGGCCATTGGGGCGCGGCGATAATATCGAGTTTCTTGAAAGGGTAGGGGCGCTGTAATTGGGTCTCGAAGGTCTCCACCATTTTGGGGGTGATATCGAGGATGTAATTCATATCCGCACCGCGGCCCCGGCGCGCGAAACCGCGCAAGGGGATAGGTTCCGCGCGGTATTGGCTCGGTGGTATGGCCGCGCGCTCCACAATATCGAAGGGGCCGACCGACAGGGAGAGCAGGTAGGTGGACATGGGCGGAGTGGTGGCGAAAGTGACTTTCTCCATGCCATCCTGCCTGGGTTCGCGCTTCAGTTCCGGACCATTGCTGATGGCGGCGTAGCCCTCGGGTACGGTGAGGCTGATGGTGAAAGGTGCTTTGAGGCCGGGCTCATCGAAGCCGGGTAGGTATTTGCGCGCTTGGATCGACTCTGATTTGGCCAGGGCATAGGCATCGTCCTGCTCCTCTACCTTGAACAGGCCCGCCAAATTGCGATCGAAATCGGCCGCATAATCGATGTGCAGGGTGAAATTACCCGCCGGTAGCGGCTCGGCGAATTCAATCGCGGCGACCCCGCTATCGAGGACCTCTCGATAGGAGCCTCCCACCTTGCGTCCGTCCGCCAGTAGCGCGCTGGCTTCACCCACCGCCAAATTTTTGCCGTGCAGCCAGATATGCTTGGCGGTCTGGTCGAGCTGGATGTCGATGGCGACACGGCCACTGAAGCCGTCCTTGCGCGGGTCCAGGATCAAGTCCAGGCGGTAGGCTGTGGGTTTTACACCCTCGGGTAACTTGCCTTCGGGGGCCGTACCGTGATCCAGTGGGGCTGTCTGGGCGCTTACTTCCGAATCAATTTCTTGCGGGGCCTTTTCCGCCGGGTTGCACCCGGCCACGGACAGCAGCGCCGCAGTCAGCAGGGCGAACGATATCGTCTTGTTCATAGGGTGAGGGTACTCGGCCAAAAAAAAGCCATTGTAACGCTTTGGTGAAAAATTACGCGCGTCACCCTTTCGGGGTTAACAAGGATGGTGGAGAGGGGGAGCCCGGCAGGTCCTGCCGGGCTTTGAATTGAGCAGAGGGATGGTTTACAGGTGCGGCACGGTCAGGCTGGAGACCTTGCTGCTGCTGTAAGGCACCGTGATGGTGTAGTTGGTGTTGTCTGGTTTCTTGTAGACCGGGCCCTGAGTATCGATGGCCATTACCACGCGGTGGCCGGCGGGCACATCGTAGCTGGTGGTGAACAGCTCAAGTTCGATTTTTTGCTTTTTGCCGGGCTCATCGGTGCGTACAGTGATCGGTGCGTGGGTGATAAGGCGACCAAGGCCGAAGAAGTTAACATCGTAGAGGTGGACATTCAGCTGTACTTCCTTCTCACTGGGCTCTATCCACATTTCCAGTTTGGGCGCTCCTCGGACTTTCAGGGTTTCTGACTGTCTCGGTGACTTGTATTCGATGGCATAGTAGCCGTTGATCGCCATCATGGGTGCGTACACCGGAATACCGAAACCTTCCAGGGCATCGGAGATCAAGGGGATACCAGTACCGGCAAAGGTGTCCCAGCCTCCATGGAATTCATTGCTCCAGCTCCAGCCATCGTATTTGTCACTCTCCATACTACCGCTGTTAAACATGGTGAAACGCGGTTGTAGATACCAGGTGGTGCTCTCTTGGGTTACAGGATAGTCATCATAGTGCTCCAGCTTGTTGCTGATACGCACAGTCATATCTACCTTCGGCTCGCGGTTGATGCCGTTGTCTTCACCCTTCAGGTGGTGATCGAACCAGCGGAAGCTAGTGGACCAGATATGTCCATTGTTTCCAGAGAGGGTTTCGGTAATGGCGTGGGTGCCCGGATTCAGTAGCAGCTTTTTGGGGCCCTCCAGCAGGGAGTAAAAGTCTGTCATGCTGTTAGGTTTAAACAGGTAGTCGGCGAAATTATTCGACACGAGTACCGCGGTGCCGTTTTCGTTCAGTTGATCGATATAGCTGATGGCTGAACGTTTGGCACCGAACTCGATAACCTGTTCCAGGTTTTGGCCGCTGCG
This sequence comes from Microbulbifer echini, assembly GCF_041447225.1. Taxonomy (NCBI): domain Bacteria; kingdom Pseudomonadati; phylum Pseudomonadota; class Gammaproteobacteria; order Cellvibrionales; family Microbulbiferaceae; genus Microbulbifer; species Microbulbifer echini. The sequence goes on from NZ_JBGMEL010000004.1 coordinate 109,864, forward strand.
TAGATCACTCCAGATCTGCTCTAGCTCGGCTTCTTTATCGAAGGCGGTAGTAACGAGCAAACTTCCCCAAACCAGGTTAACGGTTTCATTGGGATAGAGGGCTTCAACCACATCGGCCCAACCGGAAAGAGCGGTAACCGCATCAATGCGTGGGTCCTGTGCGGCGCTCAACAGGGAGATGCCGCCACCATAGGAAATTCCGGCCATGCCCAACTTACCCACCGAATAATTGGTTTCGAGCCAATCAATCAGTACACCCACATCGGCAATGCTATTTTCTCCGGCTACGTCTACCAGGCCATCTGAGTGTCCGAATCCGCGGGTGGAGTAACTCAATACTAGATAGCCATTCTCCGCGAGCTCCTTGGCCTGAAAATGGTACTGACGCTTCTCAAGGCCCCAGCTATTGGTGAAGATGACTGTCGGATAGCCTTCTGCCGGTGCAGGGGTTTCCGGCACGAATAGGTTGGCATCGAGCACGGTTCCATCAAAAGAGGTGATATCCAGGTTGGAGATATATTCTGGTGCCGACCAGGCATGGGCTGACATCATGGCACTGCCGAGCAGCGCCAGTAGTGGAGCAGTTTTCATTTTTTTTCTCTCATCAAAGCAAATTATTTTTATTGTTTGACCCGGTGTAACACATTGGTCAACTGCGCAATATATAGAAGCCCGCCGTGTATTTGTATGCTGTTTGGTTAAAAAATGAGACGCTTGTCTCGTTGTTTGTCGCTGACCGCTTTAGGTCTTTGGGTCGGGTTTTTGATACAAGTCTGTCCCGCTGGTCACATAAAACCCACCTAAAAAGTTCTTTTCTTATTCATGTTGCTCTTTTTTTGATCAGAAAAAACCGGTAGTGTGTCGCCTCTAGGGTTTGGCTATGGAAGGCTTTGGCAACAATGACTTGGTGGCCTGAACTATGGTTTCTCGCTCAGCTGTTTTTTTAGTATTTTTCTTCGGTTTTTTATTATCGGCCAATGCCGCTCCCCGCTATCTCGGCGAGGAGATCTGGTATGAGGTGGAAAGTAAGAATTTTCGGGTAATTACCGATGGCGATCCCAACGCGGTAAAAACCCTGGTGGCCGATCTGGAGCGTTATCGTGCGGTCGCTATCAAGCTACTGGATGTCGATCCCGATATTCCCAAGCTCACAGTCTATGCAGCGGGTGATCGCGATACCTATGCGGGCCTGGTGGGTGCCGAGTTAGCCGATATGACCAACGGCCTCTTTGATACCTCGGCCGAGGGTAGTTATGCCCTGGTTAATTTAGATGGCCGCAGCGTTGAAAAACAGCTCAAGGCCCGTGAGTTTCTTTTCCACGAGTACACCCACTTCCTCAGTTACAACGGTAACACCACTCACTTCCCCTATTGGTATAGTGAGGGCTTTGCTGAATTTATGGCGACGATGTCCTTTCCAAAAAAAGGCCGCTATGAGCTGGGTGAAATTCCCCAGGAGCGCGCTAGGACGCTGATGTATGCCGGTTTGATGCCCCTGGATCAGTTGCTGCGTGCAACGGTTTACAACACCGACGCCGAAGAGAAGGCCGATGTCTATGCCAGCGGTTGGCTGCTATCCCACTGGTTGATGATGGAGGGCAACAAGGCGGAGGAGTTTAAGCAGTTCGTCGATGACTACAACGATGGTGCCGATCCGGTGAAGTCATTGGAGAAAGCTCTGGGGATGTCAGTGGATGAGCTAGAGCAAGAATATGTAGCTGCTTTCGATTCCGGTGAGTATGAGGTGGTTAGTGGTGAAGTGCCCGCTAATTTCAAGGAGATCACTCCTGAGGTCAAGCGCCTGCGCAAGCGTGAAGCGGTAAATGTGCTGGCGAATTTTATTGCCCAGTCTGGTTACAACCTACAAGCACTGGATGACCTGATCACCTATTCCTATCACACCGGGATCTACAGTACAGAACTGGCGGCGATTAAAGCGAGTGCAGACCTGCGTATAGGGGATTTTCCTCAGGCCAGCCACCTGCTTGCCAGTGTGCCGCGCAAAGACCGTCAGCAACCTTGGTACCTGAGTGCCCACGCCTGGTTGACAGTTAATCAGCAGGCGACAGTACCGAACGATACCCGCGATTTACGCAGCCTGAAAAAAGCCCGCGATGAATTTGATTACTTAGTGAAGAAAGAACCACAGAATGCTTCCCATTGGTTTGGTTTGGCTATGGCAATGGAAATGCTGAACTACCCCCGCGAGGAGTATCTCTCTAATTTGGAGCAGGCCTATATCCGAGCGCCGCGGGAGCTACATATTGCCCAATGGCTAGCGGAAGAGTTGTATCAACAAAAAAATGCGGAATATTTTGCACGGGTTGCAAAGCCGCTGATGTTCGAACTCCCGGATGAGGAGGAGAATAAACAAATAAAAATGAGATTGGCAGAGCTACAGGGCAAACCTAAATCTAGCTAATAACAATAAGAGGCTCGCACAATAACAGAGGGTCTGTCACTTAGTGTAAGAGACAACCTATAGTCGCCATCGTATATTTGCCCGGCAATTTGATTTGCTGGGCTTTTTTATGCCCGGAAGCAAAAGCTGGTACGATTTCCTTATACTGTTGTAATGGTGAGTGTCCCTGGGTAGAGCGCGCACCGGTTAATTCCGGCTTCCTTAACCTGGCAATGTCATTTGTCTATGCATTGTTATCCATGCCGGCACTAGGCTGGTACTAGCATGTACTGGTGCAGCCTTAACCTGCTGACGATGGTGTTTGCCGGGTTAAGAACCATAAAAATTACGCGTAAATTAGGGTGAACTGTGCAAAACACACTACGAGTGGTTATTTTTCTGCTGGTTTTTCTTCTCTTGTTGGTGAGCTGTCAAAAGAAACCCTCTCAGGAGGGGGAATCGATAGATGTAACTGAAGAGAGCGCTATCGATCAGGGTGCAGCGTCACAGAGTGCAGAACCCAAAACTATTTTTGCCAACTATCAGGAGCAGGGCGATTTTTCCGCACTGCAAGAGCGCGGCATATTGCGTTTGCTCGCTCCGAGGGGCCCGGAAGAGGACGCTTTGCCGCGCGCGGGGTTGCCGCAGGGCGAGTGGCGGCAATTGGCAGAAAAATTCGCCTACAGCCGTGACCTGCAGCCACAATGGATCTATGTGGATAACTTTGCCGCATTGATTCCCGCTCTGACTGAAGGGCGCGGTGATGTAATCGCCACTAACTTTTCGCGTACCTTTAAGCGCGGTGCAGAAGTGGCATTCACCCGGCCTCTACAGGCGGTGAATGAATTGCTGATTACCCGAAAAGGGGTGCAACAACCATTGGAAGAGGTTGCTGTGCGCCGCGGCAGTGCCTATGCCGAGACCCTTGCCACGGATACGGAACATACTTATAAGGTAACTCTCCTCGATGGAGCTGTAGCCAACAGCACACTCCTGGCTGCTGTAGTTGCTGGGGAGTATCAGGCCACTGTGATGGATAGCAATTTGGCCGATGCGCTCCTACCCGCTTATCCACAACTCACCGCCAGCGACAGGCTGGAATCCCGAAGGGACATAGCCTGGGCTGTACGACCCAATGCCACCGAATTGCGGCGTGAATTGAATGAATTTCTGACCGCCGAACTGGTGCTGGCTAGGCAAAATCGAGTGAAACCCGTGCGGGATTGGCAGGACATCATTGAGGGAGGGACCTTAAGAGTTCTTACCCGCAATCACCCCGCTTCCTATTTCATCTGGCGTGGGGAGTTAATGGGCTTCGATTATGATCTGCTGAAAAAATTTTCCCGCGATCACAAGTTGCGCTTGAGCATGGTCGTTCCCGATGCGGATATGGATTTGGCCGAAGCCTTGAGGGCGGGTATGGGCGATGTGATCGCGGCATCTTTGACCGTTACTGAATTGCGCCGCAAACAGGGCTTGGTTTTTTCCCGGCCCTATCTTCAGGTCCGAGAGCAACTGATTGCATCAAGCGCCGATATTTCCCTACAAGGTGATGCTCCCCTGGAGCAAATGCTGTCGGGTAAAACTGTCGCCGTAAATCCGCAGACCAGTTACCACGAGAGCCTTGCGGAGATGATCGCATTGCAGCGTGAGCGGGGCATTGCCCCAATCCAAGTTTCTGCACAGCTTGGCGCAACCACAGAGCACCTGATTGATGCCGTTGCCCAGGGGCTTTACCCCTATACTGTGGCCGACTCCCATCTGGTAGCGATTGAAAGCACTTATCGTGATGATTTCAGAGTAGTGGCCGATCTACCGAAAGTGAGAGATATTGCCTGGGCAGTACGTGAGGACCAACCTCAACTGTTAAAGCAATTAAATAATTTCTTGAAAAAACATCATCGCGATCTGTTTTTTAATGTGACATATAATAAATATTTCAAGGAAAAAAAGCATATTCTACGTCACCAGGAAAGCCGCCTGCGTTACAGCGATGCCCTTTCCCCCTATGATCCCCTTGTACATAAATATACCGAACATACCGACCGCGATTGGCGCATGGTGGTTGCACAAATGTATCAGGAGAGCCAGTTTAATCCCCGTGCCCAATCCTTCGCCGGCGCTCAGGGGCTGATGCAAGTACTTCCGCGTACAGCACACCAGATGGGGGTGGCTAACCTCTATGAGCCGGAAAATGGAATACGTGCAGGAGTTTCCTATCTAGACTGGCTGGATCAGCGTTTTCCAGAGGATCTTCCCCTGGAGCAAAAAATCTATTTCACACTGGCTGCCTACAACGCCGGACATGGCCATGTCCGCGATGCCAGGGCTCTCGCCCAACGCCTGGGGCTGGACCCAAATCAATGGTTTGGCCATGTGGAGCAAGCCATGCTGCTCTTATCCAAGCCGGAATATTACCGCCAGAGCCATTTTGGCTATGTACGCGGTCGGGAGCCGGTTAAGTATGTGCGGGAGATTCGTGATAGGTATCTAGGGTACATCTATACGAATCGAAATTTTTGAGGTTGGTAAAAATCATTTGTTTGGGCGTATAAATGGTTTCGTTATTTAAATAGATGGTGCATAACTAATCACAATATAATGATAAGTAAATCTATTTTCTGATGGGGAGTCTTCGGAAGGATTTTTCATACCTGGTTATTCCTATACTCTAAGAGGGTAGAAGAATAATTGAGGTTGAGCTAAGAGATAACTTCTAGTTTTTAATATTTCCAACTTAGCTTTATAGTGGATGCAAGTGTCTTTTGTGGCCCTACTTTTGCAGCTCCTCCGATAATATAGAGGCTGTTATCTATCGTGACCGCGCCGTGACCATGTCGAGCCTCGCTTAATGGGGATTCCTTACTCCATTGATCACTGATGGGGTCATAGGCCCAGACTGTGCTAAATGCTGTCCCGGTTTTCCAATTACCATTGGGGCCAAATGCCTCACCACCCGTAACGACAATCTTTCCATTGAGTGGAGCCGCTGTAAGACCGGCGAGAGCTTGTGGCAATGGTCTTATTTTCTCCCACTGATCCAGGTTGGGGTCATAGGCCTCGGCATAAGCGAGATTTCTGGCTTTAGTGTTTCCATTGCTGGTCTGGCGGCCACCAATAACATAAATTCTATTATTTACTACTGTTCCAGCGGCTGAATTTCGTCTGATGGTGGCAGGTGCTGCTGTTTCCCAATCGGTATTGCCTATCAAAACATAGTGATTTTTTGTGTCGATATTTCTGGAATGATTGTTGGGGGACTTTCCACCGACCACATGGATTGTTTCCGAAATGTTGGTATATATACTCTCGGCTATAGGGGTAGGAAGTTGCGGGGCCGAATCCCACTCATTTCCATTTCTAGTAAGTCTGTAGACTGTAGCCATGGCTTGCCAGGCATCGTCTTTTTTTCCATGGAAGCCGCCTATGCCGTATAGGTAATTGGAATTTGCTGCCATACCCAGATGATGTCTAGCTTCTGGGAGTGAGGGGCCCTTTCTCCATGTTAAAATTTTCGGTGAAAAAATATAGCAACGCTTCGAAGGAGATAAATCGTAAAAGATTGGAGTGGATGATGGAGTAAGTCCCCCGGAAACAAAAATCTCACCGGCAAAAGCTGTGGGGTATATTTCCTGAATTGGAATCGCTAGGTCGGGCAACCTTGAAAAATAAAGCTGTGGTCGTTCCCATATGGTTTCGGCTTTTCCAGAAGTTCCGCCAATAACAAGAGGTGCTAATCCGGTTAACTTTAGAAAATTGCGCCTGGAAAAATACATTTTTTGCAAAATCCCTTTTTTAATTGTTGGAACTTATTATTCAGTTAGATTTTTTTGGAAAGAAATAGGCTATGAGGGTCTTCCCTATAGTTGGCAAAGGGGTTGCAAGGTTTAAAGCCATATTGTCGGTATAGTGTAACTGCAGGAGTAAAAGGTTCACTGCTGCCAGTTTCCAGCTTAACCTCTCTGTAATTCCTGCGTTTTGCTTCTTGCAGTATTTCTTCCAGGACTGCCCTGGCAACGCCTTTGCGAAGAAATAATCGGCTGGTTTTCATGGATTTGATTTCACCCTGGGATGCTGAGATCTCCTTTAGGGCCCCGCAGCCCGCGAGAACACCATTAATTCGAGCGCTCCAGAAAGTGATTGTTGTATCTTTTCGGTCATTAGACTTCAGGGCGTGTACACTTTCTGGAGGGGAGTGTTGATACATTTCCTGTAAGTGGGATTCTAGTAGAGCATTAATAGAGCCATCAGACAGATTGTCTTTTTGTACTATAAACTTCATTCCTTCACGCCTTTACTTTCATCGGGTGTATGTTGCAAAAATGGGGCACGTACTATGAATTTTAATGGCCATCCACGGTAAGTTTGAGCTGAGCGACCTCCATTATGAGAACCAAGCCGCAGAGGAGTATTTCTTAAAGATACAGCTGAACGATAATTTGACTTCTCTGTCGCCAAGCCTGTAAGTACTAGGAATAGGGTCGCTATAACAATTGGTTTTATATCAATTTAAGTATATTTTTACAATTTAAATCGAAAATAATTAAAAAAGGGCCCAGGGGCCCTTAATGGTTTCTTTGTTGGGGGCGTTTGTTGCTGGTATATAGGTATAAAGGCCCTTGGTTAGAACCCTATACGATTAAGGTCAAGATTAACCCTGTTGATGCTTTAGGAGGGTTTGCCCCATTTTGATACAGCGCTCGCTAGTATATCGATGGTTCTTAAATGCCTTGATCAGCATGGGTTTGAGCGGCTTCTCCCCCTCCAAAGTAGCGCTAATTTTCTGAGCGCCCTCCTTCGAACACATAAGGGGAAACATGTATGCGTAGGTGCTGATCAACTCTGAAGAATCTTCATTATTGATCTGCTCCAAAGCAGCGAATATACGCTCTCTATTATGGTTAAAAAGTTCAATTTGCTCCGAGGTGAATAAGGATGAAGTTGCTCTGCGGAGTTCGCTTAACTTGAACTTGTCCCTATTCAAAATTAGGTTATCCAGCCATTTTTTCTTAGTTTCTGGCAGAGGTCTAATCGCCTCAGCGGCTATAGCGTTAAGATTTGATCTGTCAGAACTATCTTTTTCCAGTTCTCGCGTAATCGCTTCCTCATAGTCAGAAAATAGATAGCGATTCTGAAGACTAATCAATTCCCAACGCATATCGGGGTCCAGTGTCAGCCCCTCAATAGCGAGTTCACCCATTAACATCTGCTTGGCATTATTGAGCGCCGCCAATGAATGAGCCACGCTGGTAAAAATACCAAACCAAACTTTCTGCTGGTCACTACCGCCGGATGCCTGTTGAAGTTGTTGCCAGACAAAGTCCTCAATAGCCAGTCGTAGTTCGGTGCGGCGCTCTTTATCGATAGGAATCTGATTTAGGTAACTGTAAACAAAGCTGAGATAACGCGCATTGAGTCGGATAGCATTGATATCTTGTTCTACAGCCCCGTTGTTGATAATAAAGCTGATATATTCATCCAGAGGCAGCTTTGCATCATAAGTACTATCAAACAGGCTCTGCCATAACATCAGACGTGCAAATGGCTGCTCGATAGAGTTAATATGTTGCGCCATATTCTGTACGGTTACTGTATCCAGGTTCACCTTGGCAAATGCCCAATCGCCTTCGTTTGGGTAGAGGATTTGCGGGCAGGGCAGGCCCTTTGCCTCTTTTACCTTTGTGATTGCGCCGCTGTACAGAACCGGCAAAGTGGCGTAACGCTTCATGCTTTCACCATCCATGCGATAAAAACCGAGCTGTGTGCGCTGTTCGCGCAGGGTCGGGTGCGCTTCGGGTGCGCTCTGCTTGAGGGTCAGGCTACTAATCTGCGCATTTTCACACTGGAAGCTGGCTTCAATGGTGTTAAGGCCTGCCTGATAGAGCCATTGCTGTTGCCAGTTATCTAGGTTTATACCGGCAGCTTTGCCCAGGTGCCCTATAAAATCATCGAGTGTTGAATTCTGGTAGGAGAGCTCTTTCAGGTAATTGCTGACACCTTTACGGAATTCCTCTTTTCCCAGGTAATAAGGTAGTTGCTTGAGTACCGAGCCACCTTTACCGTAGGTAATACCATCGAAGTTGGCAAAAGCTTCATCGGTATTTCTTACGGGCAATTGGATGGCGTGTGTAGTGGGGCGTTGGTCGGAATGATAAGCCCACTGCTTGGTACCTAGGTAAAAGTTCTCCCAGGCGTTGGTAAATTCACTGTTTTCGGCCAGGGACAGGTTGGCCATATAGGTGGCGAAACTCTCATTGAGCCAAAGGTCATCCCACCAGTTCATGGTGACGAGATTACCGAACCATTGATGTGCTAATTCATGAGCGATCACATTGGCCAGGCGCATACGTTGTGCCTGGGTCTTTTCTCCGCGGGAGACGTAGGTGTCATTAAAAGTGACCGAGCCCACATTTTCCATGGCGCCGGCATTGAAGTCGGGCACCAGGATCTGGTCATACTTTTGAAAGGGATAGTCTATTTCAAAATAGGGCTGGAAAAACTCAAAGGACTGTTTGGTAAAAGTAAACCAGTCTTCAGTTTTCACGTACTTTGCCAGGCTCTGGCGGGCCATCAGGCGCAGGGGGATGCCCTCAGCGTCGTCCTTCCAAACATGATAGGGGCCGGCATGAAGAGAAAATATATAGGAGGAAAACTTTTGCGTTTGTGGGAAAAACCAATGATTAAGCTCTCCCATTTCCTCAATACGGTTTTCTCGTTCCGCACTGATCACTATCCAATCTTTGGGGGCGGTAACATCCAGGGTGTAGCGGGCTTTTAAGTTTGGTTGATCAAAGTGCGGGAAAAGCCGATTGGCATCATAGGGTTCAAAGTCGGTATACATATAGACTTTGTCATCTATCGGATCTTTGAAGCGGTGTAATCCGGAGCCATTATTGGAGTAGGGATGCCGATAGTTTACCGAAATTTTATGTTGTTGCTTTGGAAGCTGAGCTGGGGCTATACGGATAAAGTGCCCGTTGTAGTCGAAAGGACGCTCCTGTCCATCCACTTTGACAGATTCTACCGTGCCGTCGGAAAAGTCGATGGTGAGAGGTTGTTGAAGAACTCTGTTGAAATCGACTTCAGCAATCATGGTGCCTGAAAAATGGTCATCGACACTGTCCAGATGAACACTCAGTTGGTAGTCCACCTTGGTGATCTGTTGTTTACGCAGTTTGGCGTAATTTTCAGAAAGACCGGCGGTTTCTACTCGTAGTGGCGATCCTGTTACAGGATTTAGCGCATTATCCTGGGGGGCGGATTTCTCGCCACAGGCTGCCAGTATGATGCTGTAGGCTAGGGTTATAGCAAGTTTTGTACCTGCTAATTTGTACTTTTGTATCATGGTGTTCTCACTTATTGATTATTGTTTTGGCCTGATTTGAGTTATACGGAAACGCTTTTATCAATTCACTTTTCGGGAATTGGTCAATAATGCTGTGATATTTCTATATACGCCCCTATGAAGAGGGGGTTTAAGTTCCATCAATTTGCTCAGTCTTGCAGTATAAATGTTATCAGTAGTATGCATAGTATTACGGTTGAGTAGTTGCTAATCCATAAAAACCGAGAATAACAATCTTACCTGATTGGAATTTGGAATAATTTTACTAGACGATGTTATAAATTAATTGAGGCGTATTTTGCGGTGAATTGAATAAATCTCAAAATTTATTGGCCATTGGCCACCTCTAAGATAGACTCGGCCAGAGCGTTAATGAGCCCGTCAATTTCTTCGCTGCGGGAAATAAAAGGCACGCCCAATTGCAGAGTGTTACCGCTATAGCGGATATAAAAACCTTTATCCCACATTTTTAGGGCAATAAGGAACGGTCGCAGTAGCGGCTCGCCAGGAGCGCTTTCAATAGTAAGTGCAGCGGCCAGGCCGCAATTGCGGATATCATAAATTAACGGCAGATTGCGCAGCTGATGTATATAGTCTTCTAAAATATAGGCGAGCTCGGCAGAGCGCTTAAACAGATTATCCCGTTCTAAAATATCTAAAGTCGCCAATGCCGCGGCGCAGGCGACAGGGTGCGCTGAATAGGTATAGCCATGGGGCAGTTCGAGTTGGTAATCCGGTCCGCCCTGTTGCAAAAACGACTCATAAATCTCTTGCTGCACAACAACAGCACCCATGGGAATTACCCCGTTGGTGAGCTGTTTTGCTGTGTTTAGGATATCTGGTACTACACCGAAGATTTCAGCACCGGTGGCGCTACCGAGTCGTCCGAAAGCTGTTATTACTTCATCGAAAATCAAGAGAATCTGGTGCTGTTCACAAATATCGCGCAGTCGCTGTAGATATCCCTCTGGTGGAGGCAGAACGCCGGCAGAGCCGGCCATCGGCTCAATAATAACGGCGGCAATATTACTCGCATCATGTAAGTCGATAATATCGAGTAATGCTTCGGCAAGGTGTGCACCACACTCGGGTTGTCCACGGCTAAAACGATTTTCTGATAATAGAGTATGAGGTAGGTGTGAGGTAGAGAGGGCTGGGCCGAAGATGGCTCGATTGGCTCCGATTCCGCCGACACTGACTCCACCAAAGTTTACTCCGTGATACCCCTTGCTGCGGCCAATCAATTTGGTTTTGCTGGCTAGCCCTTTCTTGCGCCAATAGGCACGGGCAATCTTTAGGGAGGTTTCTACGGCATCTGAGCCGGAGTTGGTGAAGAATACCCGATTGAGCCCTTCCGGCATCAGTTGGGTAATCCGTTCAGCCAATGCGAAGGAACTAGGGTGACCAAACTGGAAGGCGGGAGCGTAGTCGAGTTTTGCCAATTGCTGGCTAATGGCTTTGGCGATGTCTTTTCGATTATGACCTGCTCCACAGGTCCACAGGCCGGAGAGGCCATCAAATATTGGACGACCATCGGCACTGGTGTAATAACAGCCATCGGCGGCAGTAATAATACGCGGGTCCCGTTTGAATTGTCGGTTTCCCGTGTAAGGCATCCAGTGGGCATCGAGTTGTGTTTGGGTCAGTCCTGCGAGCTTGTCGTTCATTTTTATTTTCCGACAATTGGGTCAGTTATTTTACGGCGTCTGTGAAAGCTAGAGATATCAGGGAGTGATTCAGAACTCCTTAATTCTGGACCAACTTTTCCATTTAATACATTGGCCAAAACTAACTTTAGAAGAATAAGTGGGGATTATTAAGAAAGGTTTGGAGTATGGGGCCGCTAGGATTTGAGAATGAGTGACTTGGGGCTGCTATTAACGCTAAATAATAGAATAGCGGTAATAAATGAGGTTCTTTTTAACCCCTGAAGCCGATCCGTGCTTGGGTTAACGTGATACCAGGAAGTGACTGCGTCGGGGCTTTTGAGCTTAACGTATATAAAGGCGGCTAGGGGGAGGACCGGGGGCGGCCTCCCCCGGTTGCAGAGCTGCTTAGACTGCGGTGGCAATCCGGTCAACATAAGGCGCCAATTCAGGCTTGTTTTCCAGGATCTCTTCTCGCGAGAGGCCGTCGATCTCGTGGGGAAACACCAGCCACTCTTCGGTTTTGTGGATGTAGTAATCCGGTTCGCGCTTGGCTTTATTGTTTTTGGGCTTGTAGTAAGGTGTTGCGATACGAATTTCTGGCGTGTTCTTTTTACAGGCGGTACGCAGGTCTAAGACCGTTTGCTCAATACTTAGGCCGGAGTCGTGTACATCGTCTACGATCAGCAGCGAATCATGGGATTCGAGGCGCTTGATCAGGTAGTTCAGGCCATGCACACGTACGTTCTTATCACGTTCGCCAATGCCGAGGTAGGAGGAAGTTCGGATAGCGATATGATCCGCATCCACACCCATCACGTGCAGCAGTTCCTGTACTGCGATACCCACCGGAGCCCCGCCACGCCAAACACCGACGATGTAGTTGGGGCGAAAGCCACTCTGGTAGATCTGTTCCGCAAGCGCGTAGGAATCCGTTAGGAGTTGCTGTGCGCTAATAAAGTGCTTTTTCATCAATGTACCCCTCAGAAAAAGGCGAACTTGGCAACAAAGAGTGCCGCTAACACATAGACACTGATACTGACGTCTTTGCTGCGTCCGCTCAGTGTTTTGATGACTGCATAGGCAATAAAGCCCAGTGCAATACCGTGGGCGATTGAGAAGGACAGCGGCATCATAACCGCCGCAATCACAGCCGGAGCTGCCTCGGTGATGTCATCCCAGTCGATGGAAGACAGCCCGGAAGTCATCAGGACACCAACATACAACAGGGCGCCCGCGGTCGCATAAGCGGGGATCATACCGATGAGTGGTGAGAAGAAAGTTGCCAGGAGAAATAAGCCGGCACAAACCACAGCCGTCAGACCGGTGCGTCCACCAGCGGTAATACCTGCGGTGCTCTCTACATAACAGGTGGTTGTAGAGGAGCCCAGTACGGAACCCACTACGGAAGCGGAGCTGTCTGCCATCAGGGCTTTGCCCATGCCCGGCAACTTACCGTTTTCATCGAGTAGCTTGGCGCGGTCGGAGACACTCAGCAGAGTGCCGGCAGTATCGAACAGGTCTACGAACAGGAAGGCGAAGATCACGCTGATCATGCCCACTTCAAATGCCCCGGCGATATCCAGTTCGAGGTAGGTGGGCGCCAGGCTCGGTGGTGCGGAGACCAGGCCGGTGAACTCTACTTTACCGATGGCCAGTGCAATAACGGTAACCGCGAGGATGCCGATCATTACCGAGCCGAGCATACGGCGATAGGACAAAGCCACAATAATAAAGAAGCCCAGAGCAGCCAGCATGGCTTCAACAGACTTAAGGTCCCCCAGGGTCACCAGGGTGGCCGGGCTGGCAACCACGATTCCAGAGCTCTTCAGGGCGATGATCGCCAGGAACAGACCAATACCGGCTGCCAGGGATTGGCGCAGGGAGGTGGGAATACTGTCGATTATCCACTCGCGCAATTTAAAGATGCTGAGTAATAGGAATATCACCCCTGATATAAACACCGCACCCAGGGCCACTTGCCAGCTGTAACCCATCTCACCCACGACCACATAGGCGAAGAAGGCGTTGAGGCCCATTCCCGGCGCCAGTGCGATGGGATAGTTGGCGTATAGCCCCATAATCAAACAACCGATCGCAGCAGCAAGACAGGTCGCCATAAACACGGCGCCTTTATCCATACCAGCCGCCGCCAGGATGTTGGGGTTTACAAAAATGATGTAAGCCATGGTCAGGAAAGTGGTCACACCGGCAATGACTTCCCGGCGAACATTTGTCTGACGCTCAGACAGCTTGAACAGCTTTTCCAATAAAGAGGCGTCGCCGCCCGCCTGGGGAATACCAGACCCTGGGGTCGCTGATGTTTGGATATCAGAGGGTTTCATATCAGAAGTGGTACTTTACTAGCAGGTTTACGTTGCGCTCATTGGAATCTGTGTTGTAGGTACCGTCCTTGAACCCAAACTTGTCATTCCAATGGACATATTCGATACCGGCATACAGTGCCTTGGAGTCACCCCAATTAGCGCCTACATCCCATTTGAGCTGGGAGGTGAAATTCATGCTGGGGTGTGCGTTTTCTGAGGCACTGGTCCAATCGATAAAACCGTCGTAGACGAAGCTGGCCTCGCCGAGGGTAAACGGCATGGCCCAAACCAGGGTCAGCTGCTCGTTGCTGGCTTTGTCGTCGTTGTCACGATGGTAGGCATTAACCTGTACAAAGGAGAAGCCCGGTACCGCAAGATCAAAGCCGAGCCCTGTCAGAATATTGGTGAAGTGTGGGCCAGTAGCGGTGAGATGATCTGGGTCGTCCATGTTGCCCAGTTCAACAGTGCTGGCGACCAATACGTCGGTTACTGGCCCCCAAGCCAGTTCACGACCGCTGAGCTTCCCCAGGCTCAGGCGCGGCGAAATTTCAGTATAGAGCTCTTTGGAGTCATCTTCTGAAGCCAGGTAGTCGGCGAAAATAAACAGATCGCCCCAGCTGTGACCGCTGGCGTGCTCAAAGGTCACGACGGAGCGCTCGGAATCATCGGTGTTGAGGCCGTAGTTCATTTCATAGTCGCGGCCATACAACAGGCTGAGGCTGTTATCGCTCCAAGTCATTTCTGCTTGTGCAGCTACAGATAACAGGCCGGTGGCCAGCAGTAGCAGGGGCTTAGTTGGTTTCATTGTATTACCTCTGTTACAGCGACAGGCGGAAACCGCACTGGCGGCCGACACTCTAGTCGGCAGTTGGTTAAAAAATAGGCGCGGAATGTACCAGAATTTGTGCCCTATTTTCCAGTGTTTTTTATTAATGCTTGAAGGCATACCAGGCAGGAAAAAGTAAATTAACTTTTAAATACGTTAAAAGTTGATGCTTTGTTTGGCCTTAAGTGTCTTTTATAGGAAATTGATCTAGAGAGAGCCTGAGGTGGGTTTTCCGAAGATTTTGGTGTGCAAGGGGGAGGGCGAAGCTCTTCAGCTAGCCGTAACCGGATTTTATTGTCTTTGGTGTCTTGGGTTCATACGCCTTACCGTAAATGAACGTACTTGGCGATGTGCTTTTTGTCGGGAAAACAGGGGGGGAGCTGGACGAGGGTTGATAGCCTCAACCTGCCTCCCCCCATGAAGAATCAGGCTACCTGTTGCTCTGCATTTGACTGGTGCGCCAGATACTCTTCGTAGGTACCCTGGAAGTCGATCAGCGCCTGATCCTTGATTTCTACAACTCGGGTTGCCAAGGATGAGACAAACTGGCGATCGTGGCTCACGAAAATCAGGGTGCCCTCGTATTTCTCCAGTGCTTTGTTCAAAGCCTCAATAGCCTCCATGTCCAAGTGGTTGGTTGGCTCGTCCATGATTAGCACATTGGTGTCCATCATCATGAGCTTGCCGAACAGCAGGCGATTCTTCTCGCCGCCGGAGCACACCTGGGCCTTCTTGTTGGAATCATCTGCAGTAAATAACAGCCGGCCCAGAATACCTCGCACAGCCAGGTCATCGTGCTTGGGCGTGCGCCACTGGGACATCCACTCAAATATCGTTAGGTCACCGTCGAAATCGGCACTGCTGTCTTGTGGGCAATAGCCGATAGCGGCATTTTCCGACCATTTGATATCACCACTGTTGGCTTGGATCTCATTGACCAGACAGCGCAGGAAGGTTGTTTTGCCAACGCCATTCTCTCCGATAATTGCCAAGCGAGCACCGGCCTCGAGTAGCATTTCCCCATCTTTAAATAGCACTTCACTTTCAAAACCGTGAGATAGTCCCTCCAGGGTCAGTGCTTGGCGGTGCAATTTTTTACACTGGTTAAATGTAATATAAGGACTCACTCGACTGGAGGGCTTGATTTCGTCCAGTTTGATTTTTTCCATCTTCTTCGCGCGGGAGCTGGCTTGCTTGGCCTTAGAGGCATTGGCTGAAAAGCGGTTTACAAAGCTCTGAAGCTCGTCCAGCTCGGCACTTTTCTTGGCATTCTCCGCGTGCAGCTGATCCTGTATCAACGTCGAGGCCGCAACAAAGTCCTCATAGTTACCGGGGAAAATTCGCAATTCGCCGTAATCTATATCCGCCATATGCGTGCAGACAGAATTCAGGAAATGGCGATCGTGAGAAATGATGATCATGGTGCTTTTGCGCTGATTGAGTACATCAGCTAGCCATTTGATCGTATGGATATCCAAGTTATTGGTCGGTTCGTCCAATAGCAAGATATCGGGATCGGCAAAGAGCGCCTGGGCGAGCAATACCCGCAGCTTCCAACCGGGAGCTACCTGGCTCATAAGCCCAAAATGTAGGGACTCGTCGATGCCGGCCTCCAACAGAATTTCGCCAGCACGACTCTCTGCACTATAGCCATCCAACTCAGCAAATTGGACTTCCAATTCGGCTACGCGCATACCGTCTTCTTCGCTCATTTCCGGCAGCGAGTATATGCGGTCACGCTCCTGCTTTATTTCCCACAGGCGGACATCTCCCATAATGACCGCATCGACCACAGTGTACTCTTCAAAGGCAAACTGGTCCTGGCTCAAGGTGCCCAGGGTACATCCAGGCGCAATGGATACATTACCAGCTGAGGGTGCCAGGGCCCCGCTCAGAATCTTCATAAAGGTCGACTTACCACATCCATTGGCCCCAATAAGGCCATAGCGGTTGCCATTGCCGAACTTTGCCGAGATGTTTTCAAACAGTGGCTGGGCACCAAACTGCATGGTGATATTTGCGGTGGTGATCAAGGGCGTATTCCTGGAGCTTGCAAGTGGGCACTGGTAAACCAGCTTCGCCAAAATTGGAGGCGTACTGCGGGGGGCGCACTATAAGGATTTAGAGCGGGGGTGTCGAGGAATATGTTCAATAATTGAGCAGGCCCAGTGGTATAGAGGTTGACCCAGTAGCCTAGAGCTTAAAGTGGAATCCGTCGGGGGGGAAATGGTGGGTAAGCTCTAAGCGAGTACTAACTTCTCAGTGGCTACCGCGAAGAGATACGCTGTCTTACATCTGGTCATAACCTTGACCACATTATTATTTATTGAAATACCTGTGTTAAAGTGTGTCGTCTGGCTAGGAGGATATTCCACTCTTGGGTGGGATACGATGATATACATTTGTATACTATTCAAATCCAGATTCTGTAGTTAAGGTCAAAGTAGCTTTATGACCGTCTGGTGATGGGAATCCCCCGGCAAAAGGTCGCCAAACAATAAAGCGACCAATTTAATTTAAATAATGAACGGATCAATTGATCTTATTTGTATCCTTTGGGGAGTTTGGGTGGCAAGGCTAATATTGCTGCTCTCAGGGAATTGAGGGTTGGAGTACTAATGAGGTATAAGTGCCAGACTATCAATTTTTTGATTTCTCTCAGGAGCAGGCAAAGTCTGGAGGTTTTATGAAATCTAATTGTCTACACCTTGCCATCCCTGCTGGGGATTTGGCGACCACGAAAATTTTTTATTGCGATGTACTCGGCTGTAAAACCGGAAACGGTGAAGAAGGGCGCTGGGTTGATATCGATTTCTGGGGCAATGAACTGACTCTGCATCAAAGTGAAGAAAAGCTGCCAAATGTGCGCCACAAAGTGGATATGGGAGCGGTTGCGGTTCCTCATTTTGGCATTCACTTACCGGAAGATGAGTTCCAGGCACTCAAAGGTCGTATCGAAGAGGCTGGCCTGGAATACCTGGATAAGCCTTACCGTCGCTTTGTGGGTAGTGAGTATGAGCAGGAAACCTTCTTTATTGAAGATCCAAACGGTAATGTTTTGGAAATGAAGACAATGCTGAATCCAGAGTTGATGTTTAAATAAAGCTCACCGGGAATCAGATATTAATTTGCCGCCTTCCAAGTACTCTTTGTCGCCTGGAAGGTTAGGTTAAATAAAGTTTCGTAAATAGTTCTAAAATAGTTTTATTTACATTCCTATCCCCGGCACCTAGGGCGAGTGACTCTTAAAAACCACTTAATTTTTTAGCCTATGCTGAAAGATTTTTGGGGTTAATTTGATAGTCTTATCTTTAGAGTTCGTAAAAGGTAAAGATTGGCTATATCTTTAAAGCTCACAGTCAGGTTTTCTGGGCGGGGGTGAAGCAAGATTTTAAATGTTTTTAGTGTTTGAATTTAAAAAAGTAATGCTAATCAATCTGTAAAGACTTTATAAACCGATCGGCGTGATTTTGAATGTCTTTTTTTTCACTGAAGGTGAGTTTATTTAAGAGGCTTAGCATCATAGCCATCCTCGGATTTTTGTTGAAATGACTGCGCTTTTTTAGGAGAAAATTCCAGTAGAGGCTGTTAAAGGGACATGCATCATTGCCAATCCTTTCTTTTACATTATACCGGCATTCACTACAGTAATTACTCATTTTATTGATGTAAGCACCACTACTAATGTAAGGTTTAGTGGCAACTAGGCCGCCATCAGCATACTGGCTCATACCTCTCGTATTAGGCATTTCTACCCACTCTATGGCGTCTATATAGATTCCTAGGTACCAAGCTTCAACTTGGTCCGGATTAGTCTGGGTTAGCAGGGCGAAGTTGCCGGTAATCATCAGACGTTGGATATGGTGAGCATAGGCGTGCTGCAGGCTATTTTTGATGGTTTGGTGCAGGCAATTCATATCCGTATCTGCATCCCAGTAGAAAGCGGGAAGCGGTTTAGAGTTCTGTAATTTATTCTGCTTTCTATAATGTGGCATTTCTCTCCAATAGATACCACGCATATATTCACGCCAGCCGAGTATCTGACGAATAAACCCTTCAACCTGATTGATGTGAATAACCTCTTTATTACATTCCCATTGGCCAATGACCGCTTCTATAACTTCTAAGGGATTAAGCATCTTACTATTGAGGGAGAAACTTAAGCGGCTATGGAAAAGGTAAACTTCCTTTGGGTCCATGGCATCCTGATAGTCACCAAAATGTGGCAATAAATACTTACAAAAATGGTGAAGCATTTTTAAGCTATCTTTGCGGTTAATTGGCCATGGGAAGTGTTCCGGATCAATTTTCCCCAGAGTTTTTATGCCAGATTTAACAATACGATTGAATGTTGCAGATACTGATTTGCGGAATTGATATTGATGCGGAATTTTGATGTTTTTCTTCCATTTTTTCCGATTGGTTTGGTCGTAGTTCCACTTTCCTCCTTCTGGGGTTTCGTCACCAATTATCAAGATCTTGTGCTTCTTGCGCATATGACGGTAGAAGCTTTCCATTAAAAGACTTTTTTTGCCTTTGAAGAATTCTGTCAAGTCCTCTCTTTTGGTAAGAAAGTGTTCGGTATCATAGGTTTCAAAGTCTATTTTAAGCTTTGTGCATAATGTTTTTAGCTGATGATCCAGTCGATATTCGTCGGGTAATTGATATTCAAATTTCTCGAATCCGTAGTTTTCTATTAGATTTTTAATATTTTTTGATAGGTCTTGCTGGTTCTGTTTGTCTTGGAGCTGGTAGTATATAATTTGTTTCTTGCGAGATTTTAGCCATGCCGAAAATTCCCGCATGGCTTCAAAGAAGGCCGTTACTTTTTGAATATGGTGAACAACGTAATCTGTTTCTTGGCGCATCTCAGCGATGAAGTAATATATGCTCTGATCGTCATTACGATACCAGGAGTGCTTGTAGTTGAGTTGGTCTCCAAGAATCAGCCGAAGAGTTTTCACAGGTACGACCTCTCTTTGGTAGCCATATAGTTGGTCATTTTACTATTCAAGTTTATATTGGCCGTTGACGCCTATCGCTTCAATAAAAATAGGATCATGCGAAACCAATAGAAAAGTTCCGGGGAACCCTACAAGTGCCTTCTCAAGAAGTCTGCGGGAATCCAGGTCCAGGTAATTATCCGGTTCGTCCAGTAGTAGCAGATCTGTAGTGGGGTTGCCACGTGTGGCTGCAAGCAGTGCCACTTTTAACTGTTCTCCGCCACTTAAGTCTTTTAGAGGACGCAACGCCAAATCACCCCTTAGGCGCATAGTCGCTAACATTGTGCGCCAGTGTCCCTCACTACGGCCAGGATATAGGTGATTAAGGTTACTCAAAGCAGATAAACTCTTGTTGAGAAAGCTAAGGTCCTGATCCAGATAACAATAATTGCCATAATGCTGGCAAACTCCCTTTTTAGCCTTGAGTTGACCCGCGATAATCTTAAGAAGGGTTGATTTTCCACTTCCGTTGCTTCCTGTGACCTGCCAGCGATCTCCACTTTGAAGGGTCAGGGAAATTGGATCTTTATGGCTACCACGGGGAAGGCATATATTCTCCAGGTGCAGTCGTCTTCCCCCGCGTAAATCATCGGTTTTGATATCAAGTTTCTGTGGCTTTAATCTATAGGTTTCTTTCCTGGATCTAGCTTGTAATGCATCTTGCCTTATCTCCAAATTTAATTGACGTTGCTCAAGTCGACGCTTTACTTTCCCAAAACCTCGACCCGCACGATTCTTCTGTGCATCAAGTAAACTTTTACTTTGGGAGTTTCGCTTACTTTCACCTTGCCGCTGTCTTTCTGCGAATTTTTGTATAGAGAGTTGCTTTATCCTGTTTATCTGCCGAAGCTCTTTATGATTATCTTGGGCCTTTTGTAACAAAGCTGCCTGCTCAATATTGCGTCTGTGCTGATAAGAGCTATACCCACCGCCGTAAAGTCTAAGACCTTGTTGGTGTAGTTCGAATATCTGGTTTACATATTCCAATAGTTCTCGATCATGACTGGCTACCAAAGCTCCTCCTGGGTGTTGCATTAAGCTATTGCGTAACCATTCCCTGCCTTCCCGGTCAAGATGATTACTGGGCTCATCCAATAGAAGGTAGTGATTTTTTTTGGAGAATGCATGGGAGAGAAATAATCTCGTTCTTTGCCCGCCGTTAAGGTGTTCGATTGGGGTATCCAGCGGTGCTGTAATTTCTACTGATTCCAGCTGCCGCTGCCAGGTTAAGGGTATATGCCAGTAATCTGCAACGGCTGCGAAGTCTTCTTCAGTAGCAAGACCTTGTTCAATACGCGTAAATAATTTCCAAAGTTGTCCCTTCTCCAGGAAATCAACAATCTTGAAACTGGATAGGTTATAAAACTGCCGCACCAGATGGTTTGGTTTTTTCCATGTAAAATGACCGCTATCAATAGGGATTTGGGAAGAGAGTACCTTTAGAAGTGTGGATTTCCCCCCGCCATTGGGTGCCACTAGACCGGTTATGCCGGCAGGTAACTCTGAATTTATTTTTAGGAATAAAGGTGTACCTCCAAATGCCAATGAGAGATTCTCAAGAGTACAAATAGCCGTCATATGGCCCTCCGACGATCGGAATGGGTGGCGCAATATATTTATTGGGTTTTAGAATTGCCTGTTAAAATTACGCCACCTGCACAGGATAAAATAGTTCCGCAATAGAAAACGGGTTCATTTCCAGTGTTGTGCAGGGCTTAGTTCATTGGCGTAATAGGCTCTAGAATGGGATGTTGAAAAAGTACTTGGGCTTGTAAAGAGTTCTTGAAGATACATAGAATAGTAAACTATCTAGGAAGATGCAAGAAGCCTTCATTATGGTGTCCAGATCCAAGTATTTTGGGATGATGGCCCTTGGATAAACTGTCTATGGTCTAAGTGAAGACCTATTTAAAAACCTGTAGTACTAAATTTCTAATTACCTTTACTTACATATTTTGAATATATGGAATGAAATGGTGTAATTTAGGGGCTTACAGCATCTTAAGCTGATGCTGTATGTGGTCAGCCATAGATGTAAGCATGGAGTTTGATAGGGCAGGGTTATGCAATCATCTATTAATTACTGCGGAAGTATATTCAGTTAGCTCTTTTAATGTGTGTCGATGAGAATTTACCGATAACCAATAATATAAAGGGGGCTATAAAAACAGCCTAATAAATTTCTGTGCGATAAATAGTATTGCTTTTTCAAAAGCGCACTACCTTCATTATCTGATATAGATAATGATCCAAGAATCGAAGATGGCCTCAGGTAGAGTCGGAATTGGTAATGGGTGTCTAAATCTTGAATTCATCCTAAACTCTAAGGAATGTGTATGATCTAGGTTAATGTCCTTTAGGTTGTCTGATTAGTCATTGGTGAGGTGTTGTATGAATAGAATACCGTTGGCTTCGGTGCAAGATTTTGATGGTAAGACCCAAGAGCTTTTGAGTGGGCTTCCGCCGGTAAATATTGCTGTTATGCTTGCCAGAACTGGAATTGCCCCTGAAATATATTCCGTAGTTTCAGCACTGTTTAGTGATGATTACCTGCCTGATGACGATCGGGAAGTTATGCTTTATAGAGTTTGTAAAGACAACAACTCACAGTATTAAATTAATTTTCACAAAAAGACGGCATCGCTGCCACAGGAAATTGTAGATATAGTCCTCTCTGAGGATGTCAGCCCATTGGAAACTTGGTATCAGATACTTTGCAAAGCCTGTGATGAAATTACAAATGATGCAAAAATGACAGAGGATTCAGTGCGAGCCTTTGTGGAGCATTATGGATCTTATGATAGGGCTTGCCGGGCAATATTTCTTTTAAGCTGGTTCAATATGCTGACCAGATATTCCAATTCTACTGGTGTTCCATTTGAAAGTGACCAAGTCTTAGAGTCTATCGCCTCCCCGGTAAAAATGGGAAGACACTGATTTAATGGTTAGTTTTGGCTTGAAAAGGGGGGCAAGATCCGGATTTAGGGAAATCTATCAATTTTTATAGTCCGCAAATGATTTTTTATAAATCTGGACAATTACCTGGCCGTTAAAGCAAACGGGTTTGATATAAACGTGTAGCTGTAAATTTACTCAATTCGAATGTAATACTTTCAACCCTGTGGTCTTGCCCATTTTAATGATTCGAGCCTATTTACTACGAGTCGAACTATCCAGGAGTACTCGTAATCTGTTAAGCGAGATAAGCTCTGCTTAAAAAATTTATCGATCGCATCAACCTAGCCAAAACAACTGAAAATTTTTATCAAAATTGTTGATTGTATGGTAATACCCTTAATCCTCATCTGTAGTTCTCAATATTACATTGGTATTTTCAGATATTTGCTTCGCCAATTAATTTATGTTTGTTCTCTATAGTTTCCCGTTTCCCCCTTTAAAAAGCTATTTTGCGTTAGCCTATTGGCGGTAGGTAATAGCTTGTTAGATAGGCTAGGCTTCCTATGAAAGCAGGATCCGCTAAGGGGGCTGTCATTATACTCAATATGGAAATATTGCTTCAGGTAGCTATGTCTTGAGAAGAAATTTGCTCAATCTCGTCTGATTCGTATCCGAGAGCCTGTAAAATAGTCTGATTGTGTTCACCTAGGGGGCCTCCGGCTATATGTTGGTGGTTTTTTTTGCCATTAAAATTAAAGGGGGTATTTATTTGCCGGATGGTATTTCCGTGAGATGTAGTTGCTAAGCATAGCATTTTCCGATCTTGAATCAATTTGCTTTCGGCGGCCTCGCTGAATTTGAGTACGGGCTCCACACAGACATCACTACCGTCAAAAATATCTGTCCATTCTCTAAGATTACGTTTAACTATTGTGTCGGTGATGTCCTGTTTTAATTGTTCCTGTTGATCGGCTTCCAGTACACGACTAATCCATTCTGGATGACCTATTCCAGAAAAAAAAGCCTTGGCGAACTGTGGTTCCAGGCTGCCTACAGCCAGGTAGCGATTATCTGCTGTGCGATAGTAATCGTAAAAGCTGCCACCATTGAGCAGTTCCATTTCCAATTGTGGGTCACAACTGCCAGCCAGAGCATTAGCGCCACTTATGGCGTTCAGGGCGAAGGCGCAGTCAGTCATGCTGATATCGATATATACACCACAATTGGTTCGTGTGCGCTTATATACTGCGGCGAGAATTGCCATAACTGCGTGATGGGAGCCTCCGGCTATATCGGCTATTTGCATACCGCTGAGGCTGGGGCCAGTTTTATTTCGACCGGAGTAGCTGGCCAGGCCTGAACGAGCCAAGTAATTGATATCGTGGCCGGCCTGCTGCTTTAGGGGGCCGTTTTGCCCATAGCCGGTGATTGAGCAGTAGATAATATCTGGACGGATTGCTCGGAGTATTTCGTATCCGAGTCCTAATTTTTCCATTACGCCGGGACGGAATTGCTCGACAACAATATCGTATTTCTCTAGGAGGCGGCGAATTATTTCCTTTGCTTCAGGGGTTTTTAGGTCCAGCGCCAGGGATTTTTTATTGCGATTAATTGTGGCGTGTGCAGCGGATACTGGATTTTCAGTATCCAGTATCGGGGGTAGGCCGCGCAACATGTCAGGGCGTGTTGGGGATTCAATTCGCAGAATCTCTGCGCCCATATCGGCCAATAACATAGTTGCGTAAGGACCTGGTAGAAGGGTTGTAAAGTCCAAGATGTTAAGCCCCTGAAGAGGGGTTTTATTGTCGTCCATAAATTATTTGTCTGTATTGATTAGAGTGCTATGGCGCAATAGAACTGCCCTAATAAAGTTCCACACCCAAAATATGCGAAAATAAATTGTGGTGTATTGCGCAGTCGGAAGTTACCGGCAAGCAGACTACTTGCCGGTAATCAGTCAGGAGTTAGATTTCTCGCAAGATTTCGCGGGAAATAATAAGTTTCATAATTTCATTGGTACCCGCATAGATACGCTGGACTCTGGCATCAGCCCAAGAGCGGGCAATGGGGTACTCCCACATATATCCAAAGCCACCGTGTAGCTGTACACACTCATCTAACAATTTGCACTGAAAGTCAGTGGTGAGCAATTTGGCTTTAGCAGCAGTGGCAATATCCAATTTTTTTTCGTAGTGCAGTTCCAGGCAGCGATCTACAAAGACTCTAAGAGCGGTGAGTTCACTATCCATTTCTGCTAACTTGAATTGAGTGTTTTGAAAAGCGGCAATTGGCTTGCCAAACGCCTTGCGTTCACGTACGTAGTCAATTGTCCACTGTAAAGCCGCTTCGGAATTGGATACAGCAAATATTGAAACGCTCAGTCTTTCTTGAGGTAATTCCTGCATTAAATAAATAAAGCCCTGCCCCTCTGCACCCAAGAGGTTTTCTACCGGTACTTCGACATCATCAAAGAAAAGCTCCGAAGTATCCTGGGCTTTCATCCCAATTTTTTCTAGATTACTTCCTTTTTGAAACCCTGCAGATTGGGCATCGACCAATAGCAGGCTAACACCAGAAGCCCCTTCGGAGGGGTCCGTTTTTGCAACGACAATAACGAGGTCGGCGTGTTGTCCATTGGTGATAAAGGTTTTAGAGCCATTAAGTAGATAATGATCGCCCTTTTTGATTGCGGTTGTCTTTACGCCTTGTAAGTCGGAGCCGGCACCGGGTTCCGTCATAGCAATGGCCGTGACAATTTCGCCGCTGATACACTTAGGAAGGTATTTCTTTTTTTGTTCTTCTGTGCCGTAGTTAATAATATAAGGTACAGCAATATTGGAATGTAGGCCCCAGCCAATGCCCGAAAGCCCTGCTCGGGCGATTTCTTCATCGATAATAGAATTGTAGCCGTAGTCGAGCTCCAGGCCGCCGTAAGCTTCCGATATCTGAGGGCATAAAAAGCCCATTTCTCCAGCTTTATTCCACAGGGCACGATCTACCTGTCCATCTTTCTCCCATTGACCGTGGAAGGGGATGGCCTCTTTCTCGAGAAATTTCCGTACGGTATCGCGAAATTGTTCGTGATCCTCGTTGTAAACAGTCCTCGGTATCATCCTTTACTCCATCATTATTTTTTATTATCTGGAATTGTAGACCTGCACGTAACACCTAGGGGTTTGGAGCTGCTATGCAATTTCAAACCCGCTGTAACTGGGCTATTGCGGTGTGTGTTGTCTAACTTTGACAATCCGGTCATTTGCCACAGTGATCAGCGGTTCTTGGTGTTTTATGTCGCTTGGTACATTATTTGATATCGTTCAAGTCCTGTTTGGATTCGGCAAGTGTCATCAAAATTTCTGGCGGTGAAAATCTTTCGCCATAGGCTTCAGTGAGCCTTTGCGCACGCTGTATAAAGGCTTCAATACCATATTGGTTAATGTACTGCAGCGCCCCACCAGTCCAGGGGGGGAAGCCAATACCAAAAATAGAACCTATATTGGCTTCCCGTACACTGCGCAATACCTTTTCTTCGTAGCAACGCAATGTCTCGATCGCCATAATAAACAGCAGTCTTTCTTGGATATCCTCGACTGGGGGTTGCTTGGCCGGTGGAAACTCCTGTTGTAGTCCCTGCCACAGATGTTTTTTCCCCTCTTCGGGATATGAATAAAAACCTCCACCGGCGGCCTTGCCGGAACGGCCGAGCTCCAGCATATGATCAATAACGGCCTCCGCTGAGTGCGTGGGGATGCTTTTACCCTCTTTTTGTAGGTCTTTTATTGTCTGTTGGCGAATTCTTCCCATCAAGGTAAGTGATACTTCGTCGCTTACAGCCAGTGGCCCTACCGGGAACCCAACCAGGGATGCAGCATTTTCAATAGTTGCTGGATTAATCCCTTCACTTAGCATGCCTATTCCTTCATTGGTATAGCAGCCAAATACTCTTGAGGTGAAGAAACCGCGACTGTCGTTGACAACAATGGGAGTTTTACCGATTTGCAAAACAAAGGCGAAGGCTTGTGCCAGCGTTTCATCGCTGGTTGCTTCACCGCAGATAATTTCAACCAGTGGCATTTTGTCTGCCGGGGAGAAAAAATGCATGCCGATATAATTATTTGGTCGCTCGGAAGCTTCGGCCAGGCCGGTGATCGGTAGGGTCGAAGTATTGGATGCAAAGATCGCGCTGCTATTTAGCTGAGTTTCAGCTTCGCGAGTTACTTGGGCCTTTAGCCCCCGGTCCTCAAATACAGCTTCAATGACCAGTTCGCACCCGCTTAGGTCACTAGCATTGTCAGTAGGGAATATGCGGGACAAAATGGCCTGCATGCGTGCTTCGTCAGTGCGACCGCGGGCCAAGCGCTTTTGCAGGGCGTTTTCGGCATAGCCTTTGCCATTCTGTGCCGCTTCTTTGGAAATATCCTTCAGGACCACCTCAATACCTTTACTGGCACAGGCATAGGCAATTGCCGAGCCCATCATTCCAGCTCCGAGGATGCCGATTTTTCGAATGGGAGTTGTTTCCGATTGGCGCGCGGATTGGGGTAGAGAGGCTCCATCTTTTAATTCGTTGAGGGCAAACCAGAAGGTACCAATCATATTTTTTGCTACTTGACCGCAAGCAAGGTCGACAAAATAACGGGACTCAATACGAGTCGCGGTATCAAAATCTACTTGGGAACCCTCGACCACGGTCGCCAAAATTGCCTCGGGGGCGGGTAGGCAACCGCGAGTTTTTTTCTCTAGCATGGCCGGTGCGACCATCAAAAGCTGGGCATTTTTCGGGTTTTTGGCATCCCCGCCGGGTATACGGTAGCCGGGTTTATCCCAGGGTTGCTGTAGTGACTCGTGGCTGTTTTCTTGGATAAAGGTGCGGGCCTTATTCAATAGGTCCTCTGTATCGGTGGCTGTCTGTTGAATTAGGCCACTTTCTTGGGCTTGCTTAGCGCGCACCTGCTTGCCCTCCAAGAGGAAAGGCAGCGCATTTTGAATGCCCAGCAGGCGGGGCATCCGTATACAGCCGCCGCCTCCGGGCAACAGGCCGAGGGTGACTTCCGGTAATCCAATTTTTACTGAGTGATCTTCTAAGGCAATGCGGTGGTGACAGCTAAGGGCAATTTCCCAACCGCCGCCGAGTGCGGCGCCATTGATCGCTGCCACGACGGGTTTGCCCTGGGTTTCCAGCCAACGCAAGTTAGCTTTGAGTGCCTCACAGGAAGCAAAAAATGCTTTGGCTTCAGTCTTTTTGGCGGCGTAGAGGGATTTGAGATCACCACCAGCAAAGAAAGTTTTTTTGGCCGAACGCACGATGATGCCGGAGAAATCTTTTTGCTTCAGTTGCTCAATTGCGGACTGGAGGGAGTCGCTGAAATCCCGGTCCATTACATTCGCCGAGGCATTGGGATTGTCCATAATCAGATGGACGATGTTGTCACTGTCTGTTTCCAGGCGGATAGATTTCATGTTTGCTCCCCTACACCCTTTCGATAATGGTTGCCACGCCCATGCCGCCACCCACACACAGGGTCACCAGGCCGTAACGTAATTGTCGTTGTTCCAATTCATCGAGTACCGTCCCGATGAGCATGGCACCCGTAGCCCCGAGAGGGTGACCCATAGCAATGGCGCCACCGTTCACATTGATTTTTTGCGGATCGATATCCAGTTCATGCTGGAAGCGCAGTACCACCGCGGCGAAGGCCTCATTGACTTCGTACAGGTCGATATCCTGGGCGCTCAGACCAGCCGCCTTGAGGGCTTTTTGTGCGGAGGGGGCAGGGCCTGTCAGCATGATGGTGGGATCGGTCCCGACTACGGCAGCGGAGATGATTCGTGCACGTGGTGTCAGGCCTAGGTCCCGCCCGGCCTGTTCATTGCCAACAAGAATGGCAGCAGCACCGTCGACTATGCCTGAGGAGTTACCGGCGGTGTGCACATGGTCGATGGATTCCACCTGGGGATAACGGGAAATTGCCACGCTATCAAAACAGAGGTCGCCCATTGCGGCAAAAGAGGGGTTGAGGTTGGCCAGCCCATCCATGGAGGTATCCGGGCGCACCAGTTGATCGTGGTCGAGCAGCATCAGACCGTTCTGATCCCGCACCGGGATAATGGATTTGGCGAAAGCCTTTCTCTGCCATGCCGCTGCTGCCTTGCGTTGGGAGTGCAGGGCGAAGTTATCCACATCTTCTCGTGAGAAGCTTCCCAGGGTGGCGATTAGGTCTGCCCCGATACCCTGGGGAGCAAAACCGGTTTCGATGGCCGTTTGCGGGTCCATAGCCCAGGCACCGCCGTCACTACCCATAGGAACACGCGACATGGATTCCACACCACCGGCCACGACCAGTTGTTCCCACCCGGAACGAACCTTGGCGGCGGCTAAATTCACGGCCTCGGCGCCAGAGGCACAAAAACGGTTGAGAGTGACGCCACCGATATCCCAATCCCAGCCGGCACTAAGAGCGGCCACTTTGGCGATATCGGCGCCCTGCTCACCGATGGGGGTCACACATCCCATCACGACATCATCGACCTGAGCGGTATCCAACTGGCTGCGTTGCTGTAGTTCGCGCAATAGGCCGGAGAGTAGGGTGATAGGTTTGACTTCATGCAGCGCGCCGCTGGGTTTTCCTTTGCCGCGGGGCGTGCGGATTGCATCGTAGATATAGGCTTCTTTGGGCACGGTTATGGCCTCTTTATTATTGCTTGTGGGTACAACCATAGTTGTGTGAGGCGTTGGCGCAATGATGAAAGACGCCAGGGACGGTGACGCGGGTGTCAGCAGCAATTAATAACTCGGTTAAGTTTTTAACTTTATTTATTTCAAATCAAACTAACTCGATGATTGGACTGCCGTACACTCAAATAAGGCGCTTTATTTTTTATTTTCGGCCAAGAAAAAGGGCTGATTGGTGCGTATTAAGATCGCAATAGCCTTTTTGGTCCAGGTTTGAAACAGGCTAAAGCCCTCAATGAAAACTTTTTACCTGTGTTGAGTTTTCACTGGCGTTACCTTGGGGCGGCTTGCGTTTAATAAGCAGTGAGGGTTGACTATGGCGGAGAATCTACTGGAACTGGCGGCGAGTCAGCTGGGTGCCTCGGGTATTGGTACCCTGGCTTCGGAACTCGACCTTCCGGCAGACAAAGGTCAATCAGCACTGGATACGGGTGTCGCATTTGTCCTGGCGGGCATGTTGAACAAGGCCAGTAGTAAGACTGGTATGGCTTACTTGTTTAATTTAATCACTGGAAGTGAAGCGGCGGACCTCACAGATATTACAAATAAGTTTTCGAATAGGGAAAAACTTGCATCTACACTGCCGGTTGGCACTGAGATGCTGCAAAAGGTGTTTGGTACACGGGTGGAGGAGGTCACAAAAGTCGCCACCACAGAGGTGCCCGGTAATGGAGGCGGGAGACTCCTAAAACTAGTACTTCCCCTAGTCGCAGCGCTGTTAGGCGCACAGGTAAAATCGCAGAAAATGGATGTTTCCGATCTGGCCTCATTTTTAATTGGCCAGCGAGAGTTTTTGCGCAATAAAATTCCCGATGCGCTTTTGGATGCCCTGGATGTACAGGGCTTCGATGAATTGGGAGCCTCTCTGGTCACCCATGGCCACGCCAAGCCTCAAGAGCCGCGGGAGCAGGCGCTACATGGAAGTGGAGAAAAAAAGAAACCCGTCAGTTTCAGCAGCTGGTTTTTTCCGCTGTTATTGGTGTTGGTAGCCCTCTACGCCTTAAATATGTGTATGGATAAGGGCAGGCAGGAGAGGCCTGCAGATCAGCCCCTCGAAACCCCTCAGGAGCAGGCTTTTATGGAATCGCCTTCGCAACCGGGGGACGATACTACTCTCACGGATCGTAATGCCCAGGCGCAGCTGGGGCCGGATAAGTTCACCAGTAACCTCAGCGACTATCTGAAGAGTTTCGATCGTGATCCCAACCAGGAATTTCCCCTGGAGGTGAAGTTTGAGGCGCGCACTGCAAAAATCCTAAATCCCAATGCGGCTGATATCCGTGCACTGGCCAAAATAATGCAGGAAAACCCCAAGCTCACCGTCGCAATTGAGGGGCATGTGCAGGGCGAGGGTAATGAAATCCGGGAGCAGGAAATTTCCCAGGAGCGAGCAGACGTAGTACGGGAAATACTATTACAAAAAGGGATTGCGGCCAATCGTATTACAGCCACTGGAATGGGATCGGCGAAGCCGCTCGCAGGAGATGAACCTGGGCAAAATACGCAGAAAAAAGCTCAGAATGAGCGAATTAGTGTACGGGTGGTAACTACTCAGTAGGTCAATCTTTTCATTCCCGAGGAAATCAAAAAAGCCCTGCTTTTTGGCAGGGCTTTTTAATGAGGAAAAGAGTTTTTCGGATTCATTAATCGGCAAAAAACAGGGCTATTTAGCAGCTGCGAAATTTTTCTCGGTAGGCACCGGGGGCGAGGCCGGTCCACTTCTTAAAGGCGCGATTGAAGGCACTAGGCTCAGAAAAGCCGAGTCGTTCGGCAATTTCCGCTACTGCGGTTTCCTGTTGCTTTAGCTGGAAAACCGCCATATCGCGGCGCACTGAATCCTTGATATCCTGCCAACTGTTTCCTTCATCTTTAAGGCGCCTGCGCAGTGTTTGTGGCGAGGTGTAAAGGCGAGCGGCCACATCGTCGAGGGAGAGATTTTCTATGCTGTTTTGCTGCTGCAGCATACGGCGGATGCGGCCGGTAAAACTATGATCGGATTTGTACTGGGTGAGCAGACACTCTGGCGCTCTGGAAAGGAAGTCCGCCAGCTGCTGCTCGTCTCGCACTAAAGGCATTTGTAGATAGCGGGTATTAAACACTAAACAGGTTTCGGCCTGATTGAAGTAGTGCCGACAGGGGAACATATCGCTGTAATCTTCGTTGTAATCTGGCGGTGGGAAGGCCAGTAAAACACGCTCGAGCAGGATGGTACGATCGATCAGCCAGCTGAAAAAACGCAACCAGATAACCGCGATAGACTCCACAAAGATCTGGTTGGGCAGTTGTTTATCGTTGCTATGGTGGATAATCAGTCTGGCTTCCTCGCCGTCTTCCACCAGCTTGATGTGCAGGTCGTCACTGACCATGCTGATAAAGCGCGCGGAGCGGAGCAGGGCGCGGCGCAGGTTTGGGCAGCTGATGCAGGCATGGCCCATCATTGCGAAGGTGCCGGGCAGCCAGGGACGAGCCAGGAAGCCTCCGGACTCATCATTCAGTAAATCCCACTCCAGACGCAGCAGGCTAGCCATCTGCTCGCGCCCGACTCGGCTGTCGGAGTCTTCAAGCTGGGCGGGATCTATCCCGCTATCCCTAAGCAGCTGTTGGCAGTCCAGCCCTGCTGCCTGGGCGCCCACCAGTTGGGCGCGCACTACCGCGGCGAGGATACCTGGGTCCGCTTCGCGGAGTTTGGGAGTCTCGCTTTCCACTGTCTCAGCCCTCAACATGATTGTGTTTGCTGTATGTAATTATTAAATCTGAGCAGGGATTATGCGCAAAGCTAGCGTGAAAGTCAGGTTTATCCCCGGTAGATGTAAGAAAGAGTGGATTGCGACAGGCTACAAGGACAATTACAGGGGGTTGGAGCTGAACGACTTCGTGTTATTTCTCAGAAATTCGCCGCCCTTAGCCTTATAAACCAGCCTGCTAGTGAATTTATATGATTTAAGAGGGGCACAGGCTCAGTGAAACACCTCCGCTTGTTCTATCGGCACCAGCTTTATACGGGCGAAAAGCTATTGAAATGGGGTTATTGATTTATTGCCAGTATATTTATACGCCTAGCTAACTATGTTTTTCTCAGGTCGCAGGGGGTATAAATGGATTTAAAAGCCATACAGTGGCCTTAAGAGTGAACGCTTATTTATGGGTTCAGAGTCCAGGGGTACCCACCTATTTGGACTGAATGGTCACTTACGCTAAGAATAAATCAGAATCTGCAATAAAGGAGTGGCCTGATGCCATCAACGCCCGTCGAAAGCCCATTGAATCCGACAATCTGCCGACGCATGTTGATTGCTTATTTGATTGAGCAGATTCCCCGCCCCAATAACCCTGCACTTGAGGAAGCGACCGGCTGGCCACGACGTACTGTTCAGGACATCATCGCCAAAGGGTTACCTGGTCACGGCACTCAGGTGGAATTTGTCCAGGAGGGTGTGCGCCACAATGACGGCTATTACCTACTGCGGGATTGGGGCTCTTTTGATCGCAGCTGGGTAAAAAAGAATTTGCCCACAATATGTCAGGTGCTGGGGATCACACTGAGTTAGACGGCCCATTATTCACAGAAAAGCTATATGAATAACCCCTTTCAAGAGCTTTTCGCCCGTATAAAGCTGGTGCCGATAGAACAAACTGAGGTATTTCAACGCAGGCAGCGGCACATCTCTGTGCCGCATTCACCCGGTAAACAGGCCGACTAAGAATTTAGTGAGGTCGCCCTGTCAGGATTATTGCGGTTTTGGACTGTGGCTTTGCTGCAGTATTTTATTGACCTTTTCCAGCAGAGCGGGGTTTGATTTAATACTGCTGGCGATTTCCTGGTATTTACTTTTTGACAATCCAGCCTTTTCAATAGCTGCGACCATTTTGCCTTGTGCCTCCTTATTTAGGGCCTCAGCCTCCTTGATATCGGCGGCCGCTTTAAGCTTGGGTGCATATTCTCGGCTCAACATAACAATTGAGCGGTAGGCATTGGCAAACTGCTTGAGCTGGGGCTCACTGATGGATATTTTGGGGGCCTCTGCCTGTGGGGATGGAGACTGCGCGACAGCAAAGGGCACAGTGAGTAATAGGGCGAAGAGGGCGAGATACTTCAAAGGGGATTTCATTGGGCACTCCTGAAAGTTGGGGGCGCTTTTGCTTCTCTAGGGAACGCCCAGCCACACTGCAGTGCCGGGGCGTTGGTACGGTATCCATTGGCCGCTGACAGCTCTGGTGCGATCAACGCTGAGACATTAGTTTCAGGGTAGCCAGTTTCAGAGAGATCGTGGCGCGATTCCCCGCCACTGCGACAATTTTTATCCGCAGTGGCCAGCGGTTAAAAAAGACCGAGGAACTTCCTGCGTTTTGGCAGCGAATGTTCACAGCTGTTCAGCTGTTGCTGGTAGCGCTGTGCCCGCGTTGAGACTTTGTGAGAAACCCTTTTAAGCCAAGCCTTGTTTTTAAAACTACGCCGGTTAAAACCGCCGTGCCCCTCGTGGTAGGCCAAATAGAGGTGGTAGCTATCATTGGAGCGAATTTGGCACCGGCGCGCGCTGGTGTTGTTGTACCAGCCAACAAAATCGATAGCGTCGCTAAAATCATCTCGATCCGCGCCGTAGTTGAAGCTGGAACGTTGATATCCGCGCCAAGTGCTGCGCAGCGCCTGGGCGTAGCCGTAGGCATCCGAAGGGCGTGGACCTGGGATAAAACCGAGTATTTTGGTTCGAGGTGGGCGCGCATCGTGCACAAAACGTGATTCCTGGTGCAGGATTGCCATCATAGTGGCTATGGGTGACCCCCACCTGTCCTCCGAGGCTTTGGCCTGCCTATACCAGCTCTTCTTCTCACGGAAAATAGAACAGATATTGTCGAGATTACTGGGCGGGCTGGTGGCACAGCCCGCACTGAGGGTGATGGCACCAAGCAGTGCCAGCAACAATTTTTTATTATTTTTTCCCATAATATCTCTGAACCATCAAGCGGTGATGGTTTTCACTCCGGTGCTGGTACCGAGCAGCAATACATCTGCCGGGCGCTTGGCGAAGATCCCGTTGGTGACGACACCGGTGATATTGTTGATGGCGTCTTCAAGGGCTGTGGGCCGCTCAATCTTCAGGTTATAGACATCCAGAATGGCGTTGCCATTATCGGTAATCACACCTTGGCGGTAGACCGGGTCCCCTCCAAGTTTGACCAGCTCGCGCGCGACTAGCGAGCGCGCCATGGGAATTACCTCAACCGGCAGGGGAAAACTCCCCAGCGTATCCACCCACTTGCTGTCATCGGCAATACAGATGAACTCTTCGGCACAGGCAGCGACAATTTTTTCACGAGTCAGGGCTGCCCCCCCGCCTTTAATCAGCTCTAGTGCGGGGTTGGTTTCATCGGCACCGTCCACATAAAACTGGATGCCATCGACGCTGTTGAGCTCATACACGGGAATGCCGTGGGCCTTGAGCCTCTCTGCGGAAGCTTCGGAGCTGGCAACAGTGCCGTCAAACTGGCCTTTCACCTCTGCCAGGTAGTCGATAAAGAAATTGGCGGTGGAGCCAGTGCCGACGCCGACGATGGAATCGGCCTCCAGGCGCGGGGAGATATAGTCAATGGCGGCGCGAGCGGTGGCCTGCTTCAGTTCATCCTGGGTCATACGCTGGATAGTTTCCTGTGCAATTATTTTTGCTTTATCTCTATCTTTCGATAAAAAAAAGCGCAATGTATCTAAAAAAATAGAAATCGTGCTAGGCAGGGATTAGACTGGCCTGCCGGTGTTGCGCGCGGCGGCTACTTGACCGTCCACTCCTGCTACTACGCTTGCCTGAGTCGCGCACAGAAATTAACCGCAACGGCAGCTGATACACGCCATGCCTAGATCCTATATCAAGCGCATTTTAGACGCGCGCATTTACGATGTCGCCACCGAGACGCCTTTGGAGCCTATGCGCCAGTTGTCGCACCGGCTCGGCAATCGGGTTTTACTCAAGCGGGAAGACCTGCAACCGGTATTTTCCTTCAAAATTCGCGGTGCCTATAACAAGCTGCTGCAATTGCCGGCGGAGCAGCGCGCGCGGGGGGTGATTGCCGCCTCTGCGGGGAACCATGCCCAGGGCCTCGCCATGGGCGCGGCGCAATTGGGGGTGCGTGCCACCATTGTCATGCCCAAGACCACCCCCCTGATCAAAGTCAATGCCGTGCGTATGCGTGGCGCCGAAGTGGTTCTTCACGGGGATACCTTTGATGAAGCAACTTTTCGGGCCAGGCAGTTGATGCAGGAGCGCGATCTGGTGTTTGTGCATCCCTATGACGACCCGGATGTCATAGCCGGGCAGGGCACTGTGGCGATGGAGTTGCTGCGTCAGTACTCCGGCAACCTTGAGGCGGTTTTTATCCCTGTCGGTGGAGGCGGGCTCGCTGCAGGTATGGCCGCTTATATCAAATATGTGCGTCCGGAGACTCGGGTCTATGCCGTAGAGCCGGAGGAAGCGGCCTGTCTTAAGGCCGCTCTGGAAAGTGATGCGCGTGTCCGCTTGGCTCAAGTGGGGTTGTTTGCCGATGGCGTCGCGGTGGCGCAAATTGGTGAAGAGACCTTCCGCATCTTGCGTGAAACTGTAGATGGTGTGATCACCGTGAGCACCGATGAAATCTGTGCGGCGATCAAGGATATTTTTGAGGACACTCGCTCCATTGCCGAGCCGGCCGGGGCCGTAGGTCTGGCGGGATTGAAAAAGTACGCTGAGCAGAGCGGCAGTCGCAACGAAGCCCTCGCCACTGTTTGTAGCGGTGCCAATATTAATTTCGATCGGCTGCGTTATATCAGCGAACGCACCGAAATTGGCGAAAAACGCGAGGCAGTATTGGCGGTGCGCATTGAGGAACGCCCGGGCAGCTATCTGCGTTTTTGTCGAGATCTGGGGGATCGGGCCATTACCGAATTTAACTATCGTTACGCCGGGGAGGGGGAGGCACATATTTTTGTTGGTGTGCAGGTATCCGCCGACAGCGACCGGAGTCAGTTGGTTGAGAGGCTTGAAGGGAATGGTTATAGCGTCACCGACCTCACCGATAACGAAATGGCAAAACTACATATCCGCCATTTAGTGGGAGGGCGGGTTCCAGGGTTGCGCGATGAGGTGGTCTATCGCTTTGAGTTTCCCGAGCGCCCTGGCGCATTGCGGAAATTTCTTGAGCACTTGGCGGGGCGCTGGAATATCACACTATTCCACTACCGCAACCACGGTGCCGCCTATGGGCGGGTCTTGGTGGGCCTGCAGGTGGCGCCTTCAGCGCGTGCGGAATTACTGGATTTACTCGAGAGACTGCAATTTCCCTATTGGGATGAAACTAAAAATCCGGCTTATCGATTTTTCCTGGCCAACTAAACCTTAAGAGGAAAAGGTTAGAGTAATTTATCTCAATAAATTTTTGCTACATAGACCACAATTTTGATTATGTCGAACCACCCTGCGCAATAATGCGACAAAAAACGCAGAAAATATTCAACAAACAGTTACTATTCCCTCGATTGTTAAGTATCTTCTTTGGTCGTGGAACTTTTACTATGGCACCGGTCATATGCGGAGTGAAACGCACATAACAAAAAAATAGATCGTACAGGATGGTCCCAATGAAAGCCGATGCGCTGACAATCGCTGTGGTTGTCTTTGTCGCGGGCGTTCTGCTGAGCACTAGTGGTTTGACCGAGGTGTTTGCCTCGGAACAGGAGCCGCCGGCTGCTTTGCAACAGGGAGTGGTTACCCGTTAGGCCATGGCCGGGGGGCGCTCTGCCCAAGCACAAACAAAAAAGGCCGGATACCCTAGGGTGTCCGGCCTTTTTTGTTGAGCGGCTCACGGTGAAACCCGTTGCTTAAGTCGAATTAGCGGCAGCGATAGATACGCTGCTCGGTCACCACTGTATCGAGAGGAATATCCCAGTTATCCGTGGGCAGGTGCTGGACACATTGCAACTGATGGGCGACGCCAATTAATTGCGGGCCGCTCCCCGGCAACAGCTGCTTGTGTTCAAAAGTGCGATCGTAGAAGCCCGCTCCCATGCCGAGGCGGGCCCCCGTAGGGTCGAAGGCGACCAGGGGAACCAGGACCAAGTCCAATAAGCCCGCTGCGCGACTGGGGCTTCGCACTGGCTCTGGAATATGAAAGCGGTTGCGAAAAGGTAGGGGAGCGCCATTCCAGTATTTAAAGCCCAGATGGGGATGTGGCTCCTCCGGTAATACCGGCAAATAGAATTGTTTCTCGGGAAAGCGCCGCAAAAGGGAGCGAACATCCAGTTCGCCATCCATAGGCCAGTAAATCCCAATATGACCGGCGCGCTTCATTTGTGGAATTCGGCCTAACAGCGTAATGGCCGCGCGGCCGTGTAAACGCTGTTGATAGGCGCTGAGTGCCCGCCGCTCCGCGCGCAAGCGCCGGCGCAGCTGGGTTTTATCTTCGTTCATGGGTAGGGAAATACTGGAATAGAATTGGAAACCCCGAGAGTGCGGCTGTAGACGGAGCCTTGAACCGTAAGGTTCAAGGTGGCGGTCTCCGGAGTACATAAGGCTTTCCGCTGCATGGCGGACCTGCACACCAGCACCCGCTGGAAACCACCGGGGTAAGATTATCGGCTCAAGGACATAGTCTGCTGGCCAACACCCCAGGGTATGTACCAATTATAACTTGTCAAAAGGGGGGCTGTTAACTGGAAATTCAGATGTTTTGGTCGCGCCGCCCACATTGAGTTATGACTGAGGTTCACTCTCCGGGTCTGTTTCCCCCAATACATTGTGAACCTTGTCTTGCAGGCGATCTAAAATTTCCTTTTGCAGCGGGATACTGCTTAATTCTGCTTTTGCCTGAATGAGCTCATGGGCAATATTTAGGGCGGCCATGACGGCGACGCGCTCTGCGCCAATGACAGTCCCCGCGGTGCGGATTCTAGACATGCGCTCATTTAATAGTTGCGCGGAAGCGAGGAGTCCGGCGCGCTCGCTGTCTGCACAGGCAACGCGGTACTCTTTGCCGAGAATGGAAACAGTGACGGTTTCAGAAGTTAATGCAGAGTCAGCCATCAGGATTCTTGCGTTAGCCCTTTGAGACGATTGATCATGGCTTCAACCCGCGAGCGGGCGGCCTCATTATTTTTTATTAAGCGCTGGCGTTCACGCAGCCAGTCGGCTTCCTGCCGGCGCAATTCACGATTGTCATCGGCCAGCTGTTGGCAGCGGGCAATCAGTGAATCTACGGTGCTTTCTAACGCTTGCAGCTTATCCATATTTCCTGCGTTTGAGTCTACGTCTGGGTTCGCAACACGACAGACTGCGAGGGATTCCGCTACTATATTGCCGGCGAAATGGTGGGTCAATCGCTCCACCTGCGCGGGCAATCACAAAATTGCCTTGAGGACCCCCAGTTCTCACACTTATCGCTGTCACAGCGGCGCTTGAATATATCCCGATCTAGAAAACTGTGCGGTAAACATGACTTCAGAAAACAACCGATTTGAGCAACTTGCCAATGCCATTCTCTCCGCGGGTGGCCAGGTGGACCCCAGCGAGTTACACGGCTTTACCTGTGGAATTTTGGCCGCCGGAGCCGAGCCGGATAAAAAACGCTGGCAGAGTGAGTTGGCGGCCCTGCTCGATGTGGAGGCTGTGCCTGCCGATTTGGACCGGGATTTGTTGCAGTTAGCGGAGGAGAGCCGCAAGCAATTGGGAGGCTCAGATTTTTCTTTTCAGTTAGTGCTCTGTGACGATGAAGACATCGTTTCGCGCACACTGGCTCTCGGGCATTGGTGTGCGGGTTTTCTACATGGATTCGGCATCGGTGGCGCTAAAGTGAAGCTGCTACCCACCAGTGAGGAGGCGCTAAAAGATATTGGCGCAATCGCTCAGGTGGATGCCGACCACGTTGATGCTAGCGAAGAAGCGGAGCAGCAACTGATTGAGCTACAAGAGTATGTGCGGGTTGCGGTGCTCAATATTTTTACCGAGGTGCGTGGAAATAAAGCTAGCGGCGGCCCAACCGTCCACTGATGTCCTCTGGCGAAAAATATACGGGGGTTGGTATGGTGGAGTACGCACGTCGTCGCACCCAATTACTGGCAGAACTGGCCCCTAATAGCATCGCGATTATTGCTTCGGGCACTGAGCAGTTGCCCTCCCTTGATACCTACTTTCCTTGTCGCCAGGATAGTGACTTTCTCTATTTGACCGGTTTTCCCGAGCCTGAGGCCCTACTGGTCTTATTGCTCGGTCGCAGCCAGGGTGAGACTCTGCTGTTTTGTCGTGAGCGAGAAAGAGAAAAAGAGTGTTGGGAGGGGCCACGTCTGGGTCCCGAGCGAGCCCTGAGCCAGTTTGGCCTGTCCGATGCGTTCCCTATCAGTGACCTCGACGATAATCTGCCCGGATTATTGGGAGGGCGTGAGCGCGTTTATTTTCCTATGGGGCGTTATGCACATCTGGATTGGCGCCTGCGGGCTCATCGGCAAGCCATAGAGGAAGCTCCTGGCAATAAGAGGTCCCCGGAAATGGTGGACCTGGATTACCAACTATGGGAATTGCGCCAAAGGCACTTTATGAAGTTGACCTGGCGGCGCAGCGAGCGGCGATAGAGCGGGTGCGCGTGGGCAATCACTGAAACGATCCGCATACTGCCAGCGTGGAAGTGATCACCCGCGGGTTATTGGATCTGGGACTGTTGCGCGATAATCTGCGCAACTTGTTGGACTGCGGTGCCTACCAGCCCTTTTATAGGCATCGGGTTGGCCATTGGCGGGGGACGGATGTTCACGATGTGGGCGATTATCGGGTCCAGGGTGCCTGGCGCCAACTGGAACCGGGGATGGTGATGACCGTCGAGCCCGGCATCTATATACCCGCGAACGATGAGCAAATACCCATAGAGTTTCGCGGTATGGGAATTCGCATAGAGGGCGATGTTGCCCTGACCGAGCAAGGGGCATCCGTTCTGTCCGATGGCGCACCGAAACCCGTGCGCGATATCGAGTACACCATGCGTCACGGCCGGGATTTTCTGACCCACTAGTTTAATTTGAGATTTAGTAGCCCCGCTCCCGGACTCTTTCCGGTCGCTGGGCCGGGGGAGACTGCAATGAGTGAGCCGCAACAGCGGGTGGATGTGGCTATTGTCGGTGGCGGTATGGCGGGCGCCAGTCTGGCACTGATGCTGGCGCATTTTTGTCCACACCTCAGAGTTCGGCTACTGGAGCAGAGGGCTTTGCCCGATGCCGCTGCCAGTGTTGAGCTGCCCAGCTTCGATACCCGTGCCACCGCAATTGCCGCCGGCAGCCTACAGCTGTTCAGACAGCTGGGGCTGTGGCCCGCCCTGCGTGAGTACTGCGCGCCAATCAAGCGCGTTCAGGTCAGTGATCGGGGCCACGCTTTCGGCGCAGCACTATCTGCCAGTGAACAGGAACAGGCCAGTTTTGAGGGGATGCTGGGGGCAGTTATCGAAAATGCGGCACTGGGGCCCATTCTGCATAAGGCGCTGGCAGAGACGCCGGTCGAGCTTTTGGCGCCGGCTCGGGTGACAGGGGTGCATATGGATAATTGCGGCGCGAATTTGCACTGGAACGCCGCTGAAGGTGGCCCTGAGAACGTACTGGATTGCACGTTGTTGGTGGTCGCCGATGGCGTTGATTCCCCGCTGTGCAGGCAGTTGGGAATGGAAATTGACACGGTAAAGTACCAACAGAGGGCGCTGGTCACTACTGTTGCTCTACAACGGGACCACGAAGGCGTCGCCTTTGAGCGTTTTACCCCTTCCGGTCCTATGGCATTGCTGCCATTGCCAAGGCGCGAGGGTATTCACCGCGCGGCTCTGGTTTGGGCCTGCGCGGAGAAGGAGGCTGAGGGTATCTGTGTGCTTTCGGAAGATGCGCGTTTGCAGCGCTTACAAAAGCAATTTGGTTGGCGCGCCGGCCGGTTTATCAAAGCGGGTGCCCTGCAGGGTTATCCGCTCAGCCTGTCTTTGGCTCGGGAACAGTGGCGGCGCAACGTGGTGTTACTCGGTAATTGTGCGCATTTTCTGCATCCAGTGGCCGGGCAGGGATTTAATCTGACCGTGCGGGATTGCTATGCCCTGGCACAGGCGCTGGCACAGCCGCGGTTGCAGCAGGGCGCTGTGGGACAGCTCGAATGCCTCGCCGCCTATGGCGAAAACCGCCGGCGCGATCAGCGATTAACCGTGGGTTTCAGCGACCGTATTCCGGCGCTGTT
This sequence comes from Microbulbifer echini, assembly GCF_041447225.1. Lineage (NCBI taxonomy): Bacteria > Pseudomonadati > Pseudomonadota > Gammaproteobacteria > Cellvibrionales > Microbulbiferaceae > Microbulbifer > Microbulbifer echini. Next base: position 151,255 of record NZ_JBGMEL010000004.1, read on the forward strand.
CTCCTCGGGGAATCCTTTTCAACAAGTGGTGCGCCAAATGGGGTTGCTTGGTCTTACACTGATACCTCCGCTGCGACAGCAGTTTATTGGCCAGGCGGCGGGATTTGGGCTCTAACGGTGCTCTGCACAGCACGGCACAATACTCGGCACATCATTCGGTAAAACAGTGGAATTGGCTAGATATGAATAGACACCGTTTGGACTTTGCCATCGTCGGTGCGGGGATGGTGGGTATGGCCCAGGCCGCGCTGCTCGCTGTGCGTCACCCGGGGATGCGCCTGGCCCTGCTGGAGGCCTCTACTGAGACCGCACCGCAACAATCTGAGGACTACGAGCCGCGGGTTGTAGCCCTTACTCATGCCTCCCGCGCGCTGCTCGATGAGATCGGGGTCTGGGAGGAAATTTCCACGCAGCGTGCCTGCCCTTATGTGGAAATGCGTGTATGGGATGCGGATGGCACCGGTTCTGTACGTTTTAACAGCCGCGATGTGCAGCTGCCCAATCTGGGGCATATTGTTGAGAACAGTATTATTGTCGCCGCCCTGCGTGCGAGACTCGAGGCTCTGCCCAATGTGGAGTTGGTGAATGGCTTCCGTCTGGAGAGCTGGTGGCGCGACTGCGGCCTCTGGCACCTGCAGCCGCGGGGCGAACAGTCCGATGGGGTCGAGGGATTGCGGGAGCAGGCCGAAATAGTACGTACACGCCTGCTAATCGGTGCAGATGGCGCCCGCTCTAAGGTGCGTGACCTGCTGCGCATCCGCTGCCAGGATACGGATTACCATCAGACAGCGCTGGTCTGTGTCGCGCGCTCTGAGAGGCCCCACCGGCACACCGCATGGCAGCGTTTTCTGCAGAGTGGCCCTCTGGCCTTTCTACCTCTGGCCGGACTGGGCGATGACAACCACTGTGCGGTGGTGTGGTCGGCAGATGATCCGCTTGCGCGCGAATTGATGATGTTGGATGACCAGGCTTTTGCCCTGAATCTTGAGAAGGCATTCGAGAGCCGGCTGGGCAAGCTGGAATCTGTCAGTGAACGCTTCTCCTTCCCCCTGCGCGCGCGCCACGCGGAGCGCTACCACGGCCCCGGTGCGGTTTTGGTCGGGGATGCCGCCCACAGTATTCACCCACTGGCGGGACAGGGTGTGAACTTGGGCTTTCAGGATGTTCGTGTGCTCGCGGATGAAATAGATCGCGCCCTGTCTCGCGGCCTGGAGCCGGCGCACGCCTCGGTATTGGCGCGCTATGAGCGTCGTCGCCGTGGCGATAATGCCACTACACTCAAGGCAATGAGCGCTTTCAAGTCCCTGTTTGGAGCCGGCGACCTCCACTGGCGCTGGCTGCGCAATACCGGCTTGAGTATGGTAGATGCCAGCCCCATGTTAAAGAAACGGATCATTATGCGGGCTATGGCGGTTTAGTGCGGGCTTGCTATTCAATCTGTATTTTCTCCCAACGGCTAACTTAAAAGCTTCAAGTTGGCCGCTGGGTATAGAAATAAAATCTGCTGGAATATGATGTTCGTTGGCAGGTCGGCAAAAAAGGTTTTCTGAATTGAGCCAGTGGATTACCGTTTATTCTTTCCCCTCCTCTAAAGATCTCAGTGCGCTGGCGCGATTTATTCATCGCTACCAATTGCCCCTGCGTATTACCGAGGAAAAAAACCAGCAATTATTGCTCAGTCCTGATGCAGGCTTAGCCGATATGCTGAAGCCGCTGCTACAGCGTTGGGATTCAGGTGAGCTAGATCTCGATCGCGTACAAATGCAGCGTGTGGAGAATGGTGAGCCCATAAGTGAAGGGCCGCAAACCACAAACGCAACGATTGAAACCCAGCGGGGGCCTGAGGGCGCTATGTCGGATGGGCAGCCCAAAGCTTCAGCCTTTGTGCTGCCGACTTTTCCCCTGCAAAAAACACCGATCAGCCTTTTGTTGATCGCCCTGTGTTTTTTAGGGTGGTTTTTGCAAATAAATAATTTAAGCAGTGGCCTGCTGATTTATCCCGACCGGAGCAGCGGTGCGCTTTTTTCTCAAACGCCGTTTTCGCAGTCCTCTTTGGCTTGGCATATACAACAGGGGCAGTGGTGGCGATTATTTACCCCGGCCATTGTGCACTTCTCCCTGCCTCACGCCTTGTTTAATGCTCTGGGTATCTGGATTCTCGGCAGGCCCATTGAGGCCCGTGGGGGTAGTTTTCTTTTTGTAGTGCTGGTGTTGTTCGGTGCTGTTGCCTCTAATCTGGCCCAGTATTTTTGGGAGCCCCGGGTGCTTTTTGGCGGTATGTCCGGTGTTGTTTATGCCCTGGTAGGATTCGCCCTGGTTGTGCAGCGTTTTCAGCCCCAGTGGCGCGATATACCCACAGGTATCCTCACAGTGGCCCTGGTATGGTTGCTACTGTGCGCCCTGGGCATTATGACTTTATTGACTGGGGTGGGTGTTGCCAATGCCGCCCATATCGGTGGCCTTCTCAGCGGCCTGTTCATTGCCCTGGTGTACTGTGCATTGAGTGGGGCACGCAGGTTTGTTCCGTCGTAGACAATCCAAGCTGTGCAAGGGTAGCAAGCAATAGCCAATGACAAACCTGGGCATTATTAGAATTCCGGTACTCCCCATGGGGGGGAACGCGCACCTGATTTTTAGCTCAAAGGGAAAACAATTGGTGAACTTTGGATTGCCCGGTACAGAGAAAAAATTTGGAAATTTCTCGCCCGAAGGGACTTACTTTTAAAGCACTAGATCTGATCGTTATTACCCATGCCCACTCGGACCATGCGGGTAGCGCCGGCAAGCTGCAAAAAATACTGTGCGGCACCGGTCGTAGCCCACAGTGGCGATTTGGCCTAATTTTAACAGGAAAGCCCATGACCTATTGCCCTACAGGTTGGTTTGGGTGGCTGTTTTTTTAAAAGTCTGGGATACCAAAACGCTCTGCGGTGCATTTACCCCAGGTACTTAGCGGAAGGATCAGGAGATTTTTGGCCTTTCCGGCGATGGGATTAATGGTGCTGTCTTCTTTACACCGGGACACACTCGGGGCTCCTTACCCTCACAGGAAGTGAGGCGCTATGCAGAGCAAATATTGCAAAAGACATCGTGAATTAAAGTTCAAAGCAGATTTACTATTTGGTGAAACGTGGTTTTGACGGACTTTCGCCTTGAATCGAGCTATCTAGTCTGGATTTCTTTTTTAGTATTATGAGCGTCACGGAATGAGGCGCCCAGATTCTCAGGCTTTAAAATTTCGTTAAGCTTGGCTGGCAGATTCCTTGCTGGATCCAGGGGGCAGAGAGTTATGACGTGTCTCCGGAGGAATCACACCTGGCCATTGTGGCCGATTCCCAAAACAGTGATATCCGCCCAGATTTCGATGTATTCCTAGGAGTCCGGCGCATTAAGCCTCCCAATTTATCCACGGCCAACGAGGTGTTAGGTTTCAGCCCCAAGCTTTCACCGAATGGCCGCCTGATGCGCGGGGTCTTTATATTGCAGTATCGGCCGACCGTATGCGGACACGATTGTGAGAGCCGAGTGATTGAAATCGTAGAGCTGGATCGAAAAAGATCAACGGGTGGCAGCTGTAGGCCGTTACGTTGGATATTTGGCGTGTATTCTTCTGGGTCGTGAGCACCCGTTGAACGCCTTGGTAATTCACGCGCTTGCCGACAACTTATACCCCCAAAGGGTCTACAGTGTTCGTTTCGGCGAAGATTGGGAGAGCCTGGAGATTTACCACTCAAATCTGGAGACCGCGAGTACTGACTGGATAACTCGAGACAGATTCGATCTGGTTTTTCAGCTGGGAGGCTCCCAGAGTATTGCTAGCCCAAACGAGAATGGCACTGGGCGGATGCCTCTCCTTGTATCTTTACGGGGAAGGCGTCGACCCGTTGCAAGCTGTATTGTTGGGGCTTTACTGCTCTCTAGGCTTGTTGTGTCGCGGACAGTGCGCAAGAATTGGAGCCTAATTCTGCTGTAACCAGGCACATATGTTTCTCTTAATCACTTATATTTTTATCGCTCTCGGTTTTTCCTTTTTGTGCTCAATTGCCGAGTCGGTCATTCTCAGTGTTACCACGCCCTATGTGCGATTGCTTGAACGACAGGGGCACAAAGCGGGTCCCCTGTTGCGCAAGCTCAAGGGCGATATCAACGCGCCGCTGGCTGCGATTCTCACCTTGAACACTGTTGCCCATACCGCCGGTGCCGCCGGGGCTGGCGCCCAGGCCGCGGCGGTTTTTGGCAACCAGTACCTGGGTATTGCCTCTGCAATTCTCACTCTGTTGATTCTGGTTTTCTCAGAAATTATCCCGAAAACGCTAGGGGCCGTTTATTGGCGCCAGCTGGCACCGATTATCGCCTATGCGCTGCGCGGGTTGGTTTGGCTGCTCTATCCGTTTGTGAAAATGTCCGAGTGGTTGACGCGGGGCTTATCCCACGGGCCTACTCTTACAGGATTCAGCCGCGATGAATTTGCGATTATGGCGGAGATAGGAGAGGCGGAGGGCCAGCTTGAGGAGCGTGAGTCGAGTATTCTGCGCAATCTGTTTTTTACCCTGCGCGATCACTCTGTTCGCGAGGTGATGACGCCGCGTACGGTGGTTTTTTCCCTGCCGGAGGACGCCACTCTCGCCGAGGCCTATGAGGAGGTGGAAAGGGGGCGCTTTTCCCGCATTCCGGTATATGAAAACCGCGATCAGGACTGTGTGGTGGGCTTTGTACTCAAACAAGAGTTACTGCTCGCCCATGCGAAGGGGGAGGGGGAGCGCAAGCTGGCGGAGTTTCGCCGTGAAATGTTGATGCTGCCGGAGACCGCCACCATCTATCAAGCCTTCCAGAAAATGTTGTCGCGGCGGATGCAGATCAGTGCGGTGTTGGATGAGTACGGTGGCCTGGAGGGAGTGGTTACTTTGGAGGATCTCCTCGAGACGCTGCTTGGCGAGGAAATTGTCGATGAGGCGGATAAGACACCGGATCGCCAGGAGTTGGCTAAGCGCCTGTGGCGTTGGCGCTCGAAGAGACACGGCCTCAAGGTGGATACGTCGGCCCAGCGCGAACAGGATACTGAGGAGGCCGGTAAAGGCCGTGACGACTGAATTCCGCTCGCCGCTTGTCTCATTTTGGGGTTGCAGATCGTCTCGGCGGAATCTTTGACGGCCACTGGCAACCTGTACAGGTTTTGATCCCGGTGGCTGCTAGGCTAGCTGAGCAGAAATGTCGCAGCGCATAGCCAGCTGGCAAGGCCAGTACCCAAGCCGCTAGAATACGCCGCTTCGGAACCTGACGGACTGAGAATTTACAATGGGAAACAGAACGCCTCTGTATGACACGCATGTCGCTATGGGCGGCAAAATGGTGGACTTCGGTGGATGGGATATGCCGCTGCACTACGGCTCGCAGCTGGATGAGCACAACCAGGTGCGCACCGATGCGGGGATGTTTGATGTCTCCCACATGACGGTGGTCGACATCGATGGTGCCGATGCCCGCGATTACCTGCGCTACCTGCTGGCCAATGATGTGGCCAAGCTCGATGGCAATCCAGGCAAGGCCCTGTACACCGGCATGTTGAATGAAAAGGCCGGCGTGATCGATGATCTGATCGTGTACCTGCGAGACCCCGGCTATCGCGTGGTTGTAAACTGCGCCACCCGTGAGAAAGATCTAGCCTGGATGAACAAGCAGGCGGAATCTTTTGATATCACCCTTACCGAGCGCCCACAATTGGCGATGATCGCTATTCAGGGCCCCAATGCGATCAGCAAGACCAAAGAGGTGTTGGGTATCGATTGGACCGCTGCGATCGATGCGCTGAAAGTCTTCCAGAGTGTGGCACGCGGCGAATGGTTTGTGGCGCGTACCGGTTACACCGGCGAGGATGGCCTGGAAATTATGCTGCCCGGCGAAGACGCCAGCGGTTTTTGGCGCGCCCTGGCGGATGCCGGAGTCGCACCCAGTGGCCTGGGTGCACGGGATACCCTTCGCCTCGAAGCGGGTATGAACCTCTACGGCCACGAAATGGACGAGGAAACATCCCCTCTCATCGCCAATATGGCCTGGACCGTCGCTTGGGCGCCGGAAAGCCGCAACTTTATAGGTCGCGCTGAGCTGGAAGAGGAAAAGGCGAAGGGCGTTGAACACAAGCTGGTCGGCCTGGTATTGGAAGAGCGCGGGGTCCTGCGCGCGGGCCAGTATGTGATGGTGGAAGGTAGCGAAGAGCGCGGTATCATCACCAGCGGAACCTTCTCGCCAACCCTGGGTTACTCTGTTGCTCTGGCGCGAGTACCGGTCAGTGTCGGTGATACCGCCGAAGTAGAAATCCGCAAAAAAATGCAGCCGGTCAAGGTGGTTAAGCCCTGTTTCGTGCGCAACGGTAAATCGGTTATTTAAGCGCCGCACTGTAGGTGTACGCGCAGCAAGACATTCTATTGAGATGCTTAATCAAGGGATCACAGCATGAGCGAAATCCGCAATGAATTGAAATACCTCTCCAGCCACGAGTGGGCTCGACTGGAAGAGGATGGCACTGTCACTATCGGCATCAGCGACCACGCTCAGGATGCATTGGGCGACGTGGTGTATGTTGAGACGCCGGAAGTCGGCAGCAACCTGGCCGCTGGCGATGAGGCCGGTGTGGTTGAGTCTGTTAAAGCCGCCAGCGATATCTACTCCCCGGTATCCGGTGAGGTGGTCGAGGTGAATGAATCTCTGGAAGAATCCCCGGAAACCGTTAATTCCTCCCCTTACGATGATGGCTGGTTCTTCCGTATCAAGCCCAGCGATGTAAGTGAGTTGGATAATATGTTGGATGCCGACGCATATCGTTCGGAGTCTGAGGACTGAGTTCCAGTCTATTCCGATAAAAGAAAAGACCACTATTTTTAGTGGTCTTTTCAATAGTTAATAATAAAATCTGTACAAATGACTGCTGATCACTTGGCAAAGCTTCTGTGCTTTCTAGTCAAAAGACATAGCTTTGCGTACTTCCTCATCATTTACTATTTGGTCTAGCTGAGCCTTATAAGCCAGTAGCACATTATTTTGGGGAGATTGGCTAGCCTTCTCTTCAATAACGTCACGCTCTTTGATATTTTTTGTTAGAAGCTGGCCCTCTTCCAAATCATAAACCAGTACATTGGTATCAGTATCAAAGTTAAAGGCGGATACCCAATTAAGATTGACGCTAAAGTACCACTCATTAAGTACCAAGCTAATCATTTTGCCCGCATTGTTTTCTTTCATCAGTCGCCTGATAGTTTCCTCTTCAGGGCTCTCATCCAGATCAACTTCAATGGCATTCCAACCAGAAGTATTTAAGCCATGTACAAGTCGGCTTTGTAAAAATTGCCCCAAGTTTTTCTCTTTATCACCCGGTTCTGTAGCAAGCACTTGTTTCACGTGCCAATCGACTGGAATCCCAAAAGATACATGAGCTTTACCAACAAAAGTTTTCTTTTTTCCCTGAAGGACTCGTTGACGTTGGTCGATAACTGAAATCAAAACTGATTCTTTAGTCTGGTAGTTTGGGGCTACAGATTGCTCCTCGAGAGAGGTAGGAGAAACACAGGCAGTAACCGTGATAACCAGAGTAAGAAGCGCTATTTTTTTTAGCACGAAAATATTTCCTAACAATAAAGTTTTTTGAGTAAATTATTTAGCAAAGGCACGCTCAAGTGAGTTAGAGCTACGTGGATTCTATCATTGAATGTTAGTTTGTACTTACTTGGGAAGGGATTGCTTCAGCTAAATTCGAAATAGCATGGAATATTTCTCAAAGGCTAGGCGCCTCTGAGTTATTCGAAAGTGATTTGGATATTTTGATTGAAAGTATCAAGGCTGGATAAATGTATTTATGGCTGTAAGGTCACCTTTAAGCCAGCTTTTTTGAGGTAACTTTTAACTATTTTTTCAATCTCTACTGGGCAGCTCATTTTGAGAGCCTGCTGCAAGAGTAACTTGCTATCCGCCTGACGCACTGCGCGCAGGGTGGCTTTTACCCGGGGTAGATTAGTGGCGTTCATTGACAGCATGTCGTACCCCATTGCCACCAGCAACAGAGCGCCACCGGGCTCCCCAGCCAGTTCCCCACAAATGCCGACCTTGGTGCCCTCCGCGTGGGCAGTATTGACAATCTCCTGCAGCGCGCGCAATACCGCGGGGTGTAAGGCATGATAGATATTGGCGACGCGGCTGTTGTTGCGATCTACGGCCAACAGGTACTGGGTCAGGTCGTTGCTACCCACCGAGATAAAGTCCGCGCGTTCGGCTAGTTCGCGAATCAGGTAGATGGCGGAGGGGACTTCCACCATAACCCCAAGTGGCGGCATTTCTATTTCATAGCCCTCCTCGAGGAGTTCCCGATAGGCTCGCTCAATCAGTTTGCGTGCGGCTTCGAGTTCATTGAGCCCGCTGATCATGGGGAGCATGATACGCAGGTTACTGAATCCCAGGCTGGCCTTCATCATGGCACGCACTTGCGCCAGGAAAATTTCCGGGTGGTCCAGGGTGACGCGGATGCCGCGCCATCCGAGGAAGGGATTGGTCTCTTCGATTGGGAAGTAGGCCAGTGCCTTGTCGCCGCCCACATCGAGGGTGCGCATAGTGACCGGTAGGGGGGCGAAGGCCTCCAGCTGTTCCCGGTAAATCTCCCGCTGTTCCTCTTCGGAGGGAAAGCGGTCGCGCAACAGAAAGGGTACTTCGGTGCGGAACAGGCCGACACCCTCGGCACCGCGCTCCAGGGAGCGTGCAACATCGGCCATGAGCCCGGTATTAACCAGCAAGCGCACCCGGTGTCCATCGGCGGTTTCCGCCGGGAGGTCGGCCAGGTGGTCGAAGCTGTGGGCGAGTTGTTGCTCCTCTTCCACTATTTCGTCATAGCGCCGCTTGAGTTCTGCGCCGGGATGGATATGAAGATCGCCGCGGTAGCCATCGACCACCATATCCACGCCGTGGATGGTTTCGTAGGGCAGGTCCTGCACACCCATGATCGCTGGTAGTCCCATGGCACGGGCAATAATGGCCATATGGCTGTTGGAGGAACCTTTTACTGAGACGGCGCCGATAAGCTTTTCGCGTGGGACTTCGGCTAAAACAGCTGCGGTGAGTTCTTCCCCCACAAGAATGGTGTTCTCGGAGTAGTCGCGCTCGCTCTGCTGTTGCTGGTGTAGGTGTGTGAGGACCCGCGCGCCCAAATCGCGCACATCGGCAGCCCGGTCGCGGAAGTAGGAGTCGGACATGGCCTCAAAGCGACGCACATGTTCGAGCATGACTTCGGCCCAGGCTCTGGGGGCACTCAGCTGTTGCTCAATACGATCGCAGACCTCCACGGCGAGAGAATTGTCGTCGAGCATGCTGATGTAGGCGTCGAAGAGTGCGCGCTCTTCGCGGTTGAGCTCGCACTTGAGTCGCTCGCCTACCTCGCGAATTTCCTCTCTGGCGGAGGTGAGCGCCTGTCGGAATAAGACTAATTCCGCTTCTATATCCAGACACAGGGAATAGGGCACAGTGGCCAGGTTGGCCCTTGGGGTGACAATATGGGCGCGACCTATGGCAATGCCGGGTGAGGCGGCGATGCCAGAGAAATGGGTTTCCTGTCGTTGTCGGCGGATGGTGGCCAGTGTACCAGTGGCTTCGGCATGGGCGATTACCCCGGCGAGTTGTGCGGAGAGGGTGACCAGAAACGCCTCTTCTCCCTCATCGAAACGGCGCTGTTCCTCCTGCTGGACTACCAAGACCCCGAGTACGATGCGGTGGTGGATAATCGGCGTGCCGAGAAATGCACTAAAACGCTCTTCCCCGGTGGAGGGGAAATATTGGAAGGCGGGGTGGGCTTCGGCTTTTTCCAGGTTGATGGGTTCTTCGCGGGTGACCACGTTGCCCACCAGCCCCTCACCCGGCGCCAAGTGAACCTGGCCCACGGCACTGGGGCGCAGGCCGTCTGTGGCCATCAGAACATAATTGCCGGATTCTTTATCGCGCAGGTATACAGAGCAGACCCGTGTGTGCATGACTTCGCGCACACGCCGCACAATAATCTCCAGCACCGCGGGCAGGTCCCTGGCGGAGTTAACTTCCTGAACGATACTTCGCAGAGATCCGAGCAATGGCCTTTCCTCGCCAGTCAACAAAGAAGATTACGGGCCCAGGGCAGTCCGGAGCCCAATGGTGCCGGAACGCACCGGGCGCGGGTGGGTTACTCGCCCCGTTCGCGTAACCAACGTCTCTCCAGCTGAATCTGTTGTGGGGCCAGTTCGGCCAGCGCGCGCCGGTAAACCTCGCGCTTGAAGGTGACCACTTTGCTTAACGGATGCCAATAGCTGACCCAGCGCCAGTGATCAAATTCCGGTTTATAGCCGTTGTCGAAGCCGATACAGGATTCTTCGGCCTCCAGTTTCAGTAAAAACCACTTTTGTTTTTGCCCGATGCACAGGGGTTCTGAGCGCCGGCGGATCAGGCGCTGTGGCAGCCGATAGCGTAGCCAACCGCGGGTGCAGGCGATTAGACTGACCTGGTCACGAGTGAGTCCGACTTCTTCGTACAGTTCCCTGTATAGCGCCTGTTCAGGCGTTTCGCCCGGATTTATACCGCCCTGGGGAAATTGCCAGGCGTCCTTGCCACCAACCCGCCTAGCCCACAGTGCTTGACCGCGGGCATTCAGCACAATGATACCGACATTGGGGCGGAAACCCTCTGCGTCTATATTGCTGCTGTTGTCGCCACCCTGGCCCCGGTTACGGTTATTGCCGCTGGGGTTATCGGTGCGATTTGACTGCTTGGCAGGCCTACGGCGGTTTCTTCGTCCGGCTTGTGCCGGTTTGCCGTCGCCCAAAATACCGTCCTCAATACTGTTGTGTGCGGCCGTGCGCCGCGCTTACTTGTCCCGCATTGTTCCACAGAGGTGGGTTTACAGCAATTCAGTGACGCAGTCCGTGTGATCGGGGCGAGTGCGCGGTAAAATCGTCCGCCACGGTAGTGGAGGTTGCTTTACCCTGGCGGCGAAATAGCCTTTGCGAATCTATAGTTTATGGGGGAACCGGCGATGCACCTGGCAATTTTTGATCTCGACAACACGCTAATCGGCGGCGATAGCGATCACGCCTGGGGTGAGTTCCTGGTGGAGCGCGAGCATGTGGATGGTGAGCACTACCGCTTAAGTAATGACCGTTTTTATCAGGACTATCAGCGAGGCGAGTTGGATATTTTCGCCTATCTGGAGTTTGCCTTGGAGCCGCTCGCACAAATCTCGCGCGGTCAGCTAGAGAATCTGCAAAGCGAGTTTATGCAGGAGGTGATCAGTGAACTTTGGTTGCCGGCGGCACAAGAGCTGATTGGTGAGCACCGTCGCAAAGGCCATCACATCATGATTATTACCGCCACCAATCGTTTTGTGGTGGAGCCGATCGCCGCGCGCCTGGGGGTGGATACCCTGTTGGCGACCGAACCCGAAGAGCACGAGGGCCGTTTTACCGGCCGGGTGGCGGGGGACCCCTGTTACCAGGCTGGCAAAGTCTTGCGTTTGCACCAGTGGCTGGCGCAAAACCCCGAATACGCGAGCAGAGAAAAATGGTTCTACAGCGATTCTATTAACGACCTACCCCTGCTCACTGAAGTTGAACACCCGGTGGCGGTGGATCCCGATGCCCGTTTGCGCGCGGAGGCGCAGTCTCGGGGTTGGCCGATCATCAGCCTGCGCGACTAGGGCTAGATAACCGTTGTTAGCAAATGAAAAGTTGCGGCCTTTAAACCAATACAAAACGAGGAATGGAGTGAACGGATATACCCTTCGGTACATGGTTGCCGCCCTGCTGATGGGCAGCCTGCTCATCTTAATCGGTTGCGAGCAGAGAAGCGCCGAGCCGGCGAAAGTCGAGCGCCCCACAGCAAGCCAGCAGGTCGATGTAGAGGCCGCGGCCGATCTATCCCTGGCTATCTGGCAGGCGGGACAGGCCCAGGTACTCCACGCCCATGCCTCGGTGGAAACCCTACAGCGGGCGGTTCAGGCTCTGCTGGCGCAGCCCAGCGAGGAGCAACTGGAGGAGACCAGGCTCGCCTGGTTGGATGCGCATCGCGAGTTCGCGGCGACTCTACCTTATATTCAATTGGCCTTCTCACCCTCGGATCTGCGCGGTCAGGGGCGCAAGTTGCTGCTTGCGCTGGACAGTTGGCCCGCCCAGCCGGGCTACCTGGATACGGTGCCGGGTTACTCGGACAGCGGTATCGTCAACGACACCGCCATAGAGCTGACCTTGGTGAATCTGCGCAAGCAGCACCGCCTCACCGCGCACGAGGAGGCGAGCACCGGTTTTCATGCCCTTGAGGTGATGCTTTGGGGCCCAACCAGCGAGCGTATGTCTGAGGATTTTGTCGCCGATAGCAATGGCGAGAAGCCGGAGGCCCTGGCGGCCAACCGCCGCCGCGAGCTAACCCGCCTGATTGTAAAGGGTATCGAAGAGGATATGGCTGGGTTGGCGCGCCGCTGGCCCACCTCGGCCAACAATCTCTCTCGTGCGTACCTGTCTCTCGGGCCAGTGGCCCGTTTGCAGCAGATCCGCGCCGCCCACACCCAGGTTATTGATGAGCAGCTAATGCGCCGGCTACCCGAGGGCTCTGAGAGCGATGTGGAAAGTGGCCGCGCCGCGGATTCGAAGCAGGCTCTGCTGGCGATTATGGCGACCTTACAGTCGAACTGGATACCCACAGGCGGTGGCGGTATGGCGGAGGTATTGCTCGATCGCCACCAGGTCAGAGCGCTGGAACAGACTTTTTCCGACTTTGAGGCCCTGCTGTTAAAGATGGAGGATCCGTTTGAGCTGGCGGAATTGGGGCAGTTGGGCAGGGCGCGTAAGTTACTGGAGCAGATGGCGGGCCTGATGACGGGTACTGTGCATGTGCCGGTCTCAGAAAAGGATGTGATGCCAGTCTCGCTACCGGCTGTGGAAGACTGAGTCGACCCGCTTAACCAAACAGCAAAAACCCCGGTCTTCGCCGGGGTTTTTGCTGTTTGGGGATCTGACATTGCTTACCAGCGACGTACAGGGCCTGTGTCCACGTGTACGAAGTTACTCTTCGGGTAGTAACCGACACCGCCCGCCTTTAGGTTCAGTGCGGCTTGTCTCAGCTTTGACAGAGACACGCCGGGCATCCGGATATCCAGAGCCATGCCGCGCGTGTGGTAACTGCGCTTGGCAACACCGCGGCCGGCAGCGCGCAACTTAGCGTTGGTCTTGGGCGAGCGGTATCCAGAGATAATCTCGATGGTCCCTTTATAATTGAACTTCTCCTTCAGCTTATACACGATATCGAATAGCTTCGGGTCCATGCGGGTCACTTCGTTGGCCCTGTGGTCACGCAATAGTTTGTTGAACTGTTTCAAGCCGCCGTTGCTGTAGCTACCGTTTGTCCAGTAGGCGGTCTCCAGCTTCTCCCCAGTGTGCAGATTGCGCATCTTCAGGGTGCGGGAGCTGCCGACTTTCGCGAAAGTCGGTCCGGCGCTGACCGCCGCCGCAGTTGCGCAGGTCACTGCCAGGAATCGACGTCTGGATGGGTTCTTCATAATTCCGCCTCGTCGTTAACTCTCTTCGGTGCGCCCTTGGGTGGGGGCAACCGGGTACGGCGGAAAATGTACAAAAAATAACCATTCGTTACAAATTACGACCTGCTAATTAGGAAATATTCAAAGGGTCCGACGGGTAAATTTTTGCTGGCGTACTAGCGGTTTTCGTGTCTCCGTGCCTGGATGCTGACAATGTGGACAAAAACCAGAGACAGCGTTGTCATCTACAGACAAAACGTAAAAATTCGTTTTTTTTGCGACTGCCAAGTTTTATGCGAGTGCAGAAAGGCCATTTGGCGAGGGTGGCTAGTGCTGAGAGGCTATTTATCCTGGTGATAGATATCGCGGCGGAATTGGGGGCGACCCTCCGTGTCTATCCAGGCTGTCATATAAACGATGTAGAGCCTGGGCGCGGGCTTGATCGAAACCTTGAGGGGCTCATCGCCAATGGCAGCCTGGGCTATGCGGGTTCTGTCCCACCCCTGGGATTGCAGCAGGGTATAGGCGAGCTCCTCGGGTTGCTGCAGGCGAACACATCCGTGGCTAAAAGCCCTTTGGTGCTCTGTAAAGAGACTCTGAGCCTGGGTGTCGTGGAGAAATATGGCCTGCTTGTTGGGGATAACAAACTTCACCTTACCTAGGGTGTTACCCGGGCCACTCACTTGGCGCAGGGTGGCGTGACCGCCGGCGGCTCGGTCCAGGCTTTCACTGGTGATTGGAGAGGTTTTGCCGCCGCGGTACTGGATAATGCGATAACCGCGCCGGTGCATAGCGGCGGGGTTGTGTCTTGCCTTGGGCAACAATTCTGTGATCAGGATGCTGCGTGGCACAGTCCAGGTAGGGTTGAACACCACACTGGTGATATGGGTGTGTAAATTTGGGGTGCGGCTACTGTTTTTACCTACCACAGTTTTCATGTCCAGTTTGATGCGGCCTTCCTCTACCAATTGCAGGCGATAGTCAGGCACGTTCACCAGTACATAGCGGCTCTCAGTAAGAGGGGGGAGCTTGTCCCAGCGCTGCGCATTCCTCGTCATTTGCGCGGCTCTTTCCATGGGTGAAACCGACAGGGCTGCGAGGGTCTCCCCTTCGGCGACGCCGCTGGGTGTCAGGCCGTGACGACGCTGAAAACGTCTTAACGCAGATTGCAGTGCGCTATCAAAACGCATAGGGTCCTTCTGTGGGGCGGATACAGGGCCGGGCTGACCGTGGTAGTCCCCATAGAGCTCCAGCAGTTTGCGAAGCTGTAATACCCGCTCACCCCTATCTCCCGCCCGCAGAGGGCCGTTTTGAGGAATTGGACGCCAGTATTTGGCCAGCGCGCGGTAACGGCTGGCTTCGCTGCGCAACTGGTCGCCCATGCTGGCCGTATCCAGGGCCGCAGCCTCCCTGGTGGCGAGGGCACCGTTGATTGGGGCAGCGGAGGCGATGGCCACTGCCAGTAGGGCAACTAGCCAAAGGTGGCGGGGATACCAAGCCATAGTGAACTCCCGCTGGAGTGATTAAATTCAGCCACGGTTTGCCCCTTTGCCGGGTTTGTCGCGCTGGTAGATATCCGGGCGAAACTGCAGTTGGCCTTTTTCATCCACCCAGGCGGTCCAGTAGGCGATATAAACCGGCAGGGTTTTCTTTAATGCGACGCCGTGGGTGCGACCGCTCATTAATGCGCGCTCGATACGCGCGCTGTTCCAGCGGTTTTGTTCCGCGAGCATCATGCGGGCAAACTTCAGGGGTTTTTCCAGGCGTATACAGCCGTGACTGAAGGCGCGTTGGGACTTCTTGAAAAGGTGTTTGCTGGTGGTGTCGTGTAGGAAGATGGCGTGGCGATTGGGGATCACAAATTTGACGCGTCCGAGAGCGTTTCCTGGTCCGCCCTTCTGCTGCAGGGAGACTTGACCCCGGCGCACTGCGGCGACATTACCGCGGGTGAAGGGAACGGCTCTGCCGCGGTGATTGATCAATCGGTAACCCTTCGCGCTCAGCGCCGAGCTGCCCTTGGGCAGTAGCTCGCGCAGCGCGATGCTGGGTGGAACCCGCCACACCGGGTTGAATTCGAGGCGGGTCATGCGCGTGGTCAACTGCGGAGTCTTGTGTTTAGGTTTACCCACGACGACCTTCATGCGGAATTGCTCCCGCTCGCCGTCGATCAGGCGCAAGTTAAATTCGGGTACATTGACGATGATGTATCTGGGCCCCAGATCTTTGGGAAGTTCCTCCCAGCGGGCGATATTGGCGGCGAGAATACGGGCGAGTTTTTCCGGGTTCGTATTGAGTCGGCTGCGGGTGCGCTCGTCCACCAGGCTATCGGCTTTCAGGCCGTGACGGCGCTGAAAGCGACGGACAGCCGCCTGCAGCGGTTTATCGTAGACGTCACCGTGGAGTGCTTCTTCTGCCTCTTTGTCACTGAAATCGGCGGGGCGGAAATCCCCGTAGAGCATCAGCAGGCTGCGCAACTGGGCCACTCGGGGGCCACGGCTGCCAGGCGTTATCGGTTGCCCGGCATCCAGAGGGCGCCATTGATTCCCCTGGGCCAATCCCCTATAGCGGGCCAGTTCCTCGCTGAGCAGACTGTATTGTCTGCCGTAAGGTGAAAAGGGGTCTCTCCCTGCCACGGGCAATTCCAGTTTTTCGCCGCTGCTCGCCAAGACCGGGGCAGTATCAATGCCCAGAGCAATGGTTAGCACGAGGGCCATTGCACCACGGTGATTTGGCGTTCTGTGAAAGGAAGAATGGTTATCAGCACCCATAAATCACCCCTGTAAGCGATAAGCGACCAAAAAGATCGATCGCACCGCTCACATTGATAACTTGTGACTCACGGGCCCTTCATATTATTGAGGAATGACCTATAGGTGTTTCTCAGAAAAAAAGAATACAGGGTGTGGAGGTGGGAGGCTAAGGGCGGTCCATCGGACCGCCCCGAAGTGCTCAGAACTGGTTGTCGGTTAACCCGTCCTTACCATAGATATCCGGGCGGAAATTCAGTTTGCCCTGTCCATCCACCCAGGCGGTCCAATAGGTGATATAGACCTTCACCAATCGGTTTAAATCGACATCGGTTGTCTTCTCTCCGACAGTGAGTTGGTCGATACGCCACTGGTCCCAGTCCCCCTGGGGACGCAAAAGGGCCTCGGCCAGGTGGCGTGGTTTTTCCAGGCGAATACAGCCATGGCTATAGTCCCGGTCCGTGAGGGAGAACAGGGTGCGCGCGCGGGTGTCGTGCAGGTAGATATCGTGCTTGTTGGGAATTTCGAACTTAACCCGCCCAAGGATATTTTCCTCACCGCCCATTTGGCGCATCAAATAAGAGCCTGCACCGGCGGCAGACAAGTTATTGCTGGTGAGAGGCAGGTGTTCGCCGCTGCCACTCACCACCCGATAACCCATGTTCTCCATACCCGCAGGGTTTTTACGTGCCTTGGGCAGGATCTCATTGACCAGGATACTGCGCGGTACTGTCCAGGTAGGGTTAAAGATCACCTTGCTGACCCTGGTGGTAATTTCTGGAGTGGCGTGTTTTTTCTTGCCTACCACAACATTCATCGCCAGCTTCACCCGGTCATCCTCCACGTATTGCAGGCGGTAGGCCGGGATGTTCACCTGGATGAAGCGCTTGCCAAGAGTGGCGGGCAATTCCTCGCGACGCTGGATGTTCATCTCCACAATCCTGGCGCGCGCGGTGGGTGAGAGATTCAGGCGTTTGCGGGTAGCGCGCCCGACAATGCCGTCCGGTTTGAGCCCGTGGCGCTTCTGGAAGCGCAGTAGCGCCTCGTGCAGGCCCCGGTCGAAGCGATTGCGGTCAACTCCGCCATAGCTGTAGCGGCCCTGGTAGTCTCCATAGAGCGTGAGGATATCTCTCAGGCGGCCCACGTGGGGGTGACGGGCCCCCATGGTCATGGCCGGTCCGGGAGGTATCGGGCGCCAGCGACCACTGCTGGAGATTTTGCGCAGCCGTTCAAGAGCGCTTCTGAGTGCGTAGACATCGCTACCGTAAGGCGTACTCTCCTCGAAGTAAGGTCCCTCGCTGTTTTCTGAACGTGATGGAGAAGCCCGGCGGGGCTCATTACTATTGCGGCCCTGATTGTAGTAAACCCGGCTGCCGCCCCTGCGGGCACCGGCGTTGCTACCAGCGTTTTCACTGTGGGAGTTGTAGCGGGTACGCTGCTCATTGCGGGTTCTAGTGGACCCGGAGAGCTTGCGTTCGCGGTCGGTATTGTACTCGCGGGAGTAATAGCGGCTGCGCGGTTTACTACCAATATTGCGCGCCCGGTCATAGCCGCGGAAGTATTTGCGCCCACTGGGCTCATTGCTCGTCTGTTGTGGGGCCCTGCCGTAGGCCACCATGCGAAAGCCCTGGTGTTCGCGCAGAACAGGTGTTACGCCCCGGCGCGGGCGGCTCTTTGGATGGATTCTGTCGAGCTGGGTATCTTGGGCATAGGACACAAAAGCGTCGGTCAACAAGATATCCAGCACCGCGGCCATCTGCAGGCGCTGGGGTGTGTCCCGCAAGGTGCGGTCGAAATAACCGAGGTGATAGCGATAGTCCACCATACTGCTGGGGTTGCCGGAGCTGGCCGCGGTCAGCTGTTTTAGTAGGTCGTTGGCGCTGTCGCTCAGGTTGTAGTTATCGAACCAAAGCAGGCGATAGTTGGTGCGCTGGTAAATTCTGCGCACTGCAGCGGGGTTGAAGATAGGATCCTGGGCAGGCCATGCGTCGGGGTTCTCTTCCAGCCAATGCACCAAGTGCGGGCGAACCGCGTTCTCCGGCAACACCGGCACCGTTTTCTGGTTGGCGGAAAAGGCGTAATAAAGGATAGAGACGCAGAGACTGCCGAGAATCAGCACGGGCAGAATGGATTTGTGATTGCGCTGCTCTGGGTTGAAATAAGACATGGTACCTCGGCGATACAGCAGGGGCCCGGTGTTGTCCTGTGGATAATGCCGGGCGCCAGATCGTTCATACCTTCCGAACCTGAAGCGAACCCATCCTGAGACTGTTTGGTGTCTAGCGATGGCTCGCACTTGTCATGCGTCCCGCGCGACGTCCTCTTATTGAGACAGTAATTGGCGTCACACTTGCGCGAAACTCAACCAATTCCAGTCTGTGAATCTAAGTATGGCAATAAATGCAGAATTTGCTTGGCGTTTCTTTCTTCTGAGAATAGGTGCTGCGGCTACTGCTGTCGGAGCGCCGAAAAAATCGTAAATTGCTCAATGGCGTTCTGGTATTGGTGGAAATTTATCAACCAGTCACTCTGTGCTTGGACGAATAGATACGGCCAACTTTTCGGTCAGCCCTCAAAAACCTTACTAATTTCAGGGGCTTGCCGGGGACTGTTAGGGGATGGAAAAGTGGCGTAGCGGTCCGGAACGTGTCCCCTGGGTAAAGCTCTGTTCCCACAGCTGGGTCAGGCCGCTGCGGTGAACCGCAATAATCGTGCTGGCGCGAGTTCCATAACCTTGCGCGGTGTCGCCATCGGCAACATCGTTTGGCAGGAGATTCTCTCTCTGCACTATCCGCACAAAAATTGGCGACAGGGCACGTTCCAAAGGCAGGCCCACGCCGGTATTGGGTAGTGCCGCGTCCGCTGCTGGGGAGGTATCGTGGAGGAGGCTCAGAGCGGGACCAATAAAGTTCGTTTGGTTGATTGGGCCATCGACGCACCTGATCATTTCCGCCAGCGCGGCTTTGCCCTTTTCAACCTTGGGCCAGGGGGCATCGGGCGCACCGTTGGAGATACCGTGCACACCGGAAGAAAAGGCAAAAGGGCGGTGGCGGTTGCCGGCACAGACCAGGGGTTGGTTGGCATCCTGGGCGAATAACAGCGCATTAAATCCGCGATATCGCACGCCCTCAAGGCCCTGTGCGAACTGTTCGGGGGAGCTGTAAGTCGTCAGAAATTTCTGTGGGATTTCTCCGCGAGACAAAACATCGCCGGGTTCCGCCCGGTCGGGCTCGCGGATGTTGGTGACGGCAGCCACCCGCCCCCGAGCGATACCCGCCCAAGTACCCCCCGCCCGCAGGTCCCGCCCCGCGATCATTTGGCCGCCCCTCCAGGGCCCCGCTGGGTCAGTTTCTCTGGCGTAAAATTCATCTCGATTGGCAATCAGCAGAAGCGGGTAGTCCGGGTGGCAGTGGTAGGCAAACAGCAATAGGCACATGACGTATTCCTGGGAGGCGGCTGATGGCGCGCCTCTTTCGCTGGGGGGCGCTTTGCGACCATAATACGCGCTTCGCCAACAATCTCGATTCTCCCATGCTGACTTATCCAGAAATCGATCCAGTGGCCATTGCTATTGGCCCTTTAAAAGTGCACTGGTACGGCCTTATGTACCTGTTCGGCTTTATTGTCGCCTGGTGGCTGGCATTGCGACGCAGCACCAGGCCCTGGTCCCCGGTGATCAAGTCGGAGGTGGAGGATCTGATTCTCTACTGCGCGATCGGCGTGGTTGTGGGTGGCCGGCTCGGCTACATGTTCTTCTACAACTTCCCGCAGCTGATGGAAAATCCGCTTTCCCTGCTCAAAGTGTGGGAAGGTGGCATGAGTTTCCATGGAGGGCTGGTCGGTGTGATGTTAGCCACAGTGCTCTATGCCCGTAAAATTGGCACAACCTTCCCGGCGCTAATCGACTTTGTCGCCCCGCTGGTGCCCATCGGTCTCGGGTTGGGGCGGCTCGGTAATTTTATCGGTCAGGAACTTTGGGGCCGCCCAACGGAAGGCCCTTGGGGCATGGTATTTCCCAAGGATCCGGAGTTACTGGCCAGGCATCCATCACAGCTGTATCAGGCTTTTCTCGAAGGGCTGGTGCTCTTTGCGTTGCTCTGGTGGTTCTCCAGCAAGCCGCGCCCACGCCTCGCCGTTGGCGGTATGTTTGTACTTTTTTACGGCATTTTCCGCTTCCTGGTGGAGTTTGTAAGAGAGCCGGACGGCCATATAGGCTTTGATCTGTTCGGCTGGATGACCCGCGGTCAGCTTTTGAGTCTGCCGATGATTGTTGCCGGTATCGCCCTGCTGGTGTGGAGCTACCGCACTCAGCCGCTGCCCCAGGGGCGCGGAAAGGCGAGTAATAAAGAAACACGTTCCCAGGTAAATGGCGGAGCCTAGATAGAAATGAAGCAGTACCTCGATCTAATGCGCCATGTGCGTGAAAATGGCACAGTGAAAAGTGACCGTACCGGCACCGGCACCCTGAGCGTGTTTGGCTATCAAATGCGCTTTGATCTGGCCGAAGGTTTTCCTCTAATTACTACGAAAAAGTGTCATTTGCGCTCGATTGTTCATGAACTTCTGTGGTTTTTAAAGGGCGATACCAATATTCGCTACCTGCAGGAAAACAAAGTGCGGATCTGGGATGAATGGGCCACCCAGGATGGCGACTTAGGGCCAGTTTATGGCCACCAATGGCGCTCATGGCCCACTCCAGATGGGCGCAGGATTGACCAGATTGAACAGCTGCTGCAGCAGCTGAAAACCCGCCCGGACTCCCGCCGTTTGATGGTTAGCGCCTGGAATCCGGCCGACCTTCCCGATGAGGGCGTTTCTCCTGCGGACAATGCCCGCGAGGGACGTATGGCGTTGGCTCCCTGTCACGCCCTATTTCAGTTCTACGTCGCGGATGGCAGGTTGTCCTGCCAGCTCTATCAGCGCAGCGCCGATATCTTTCTCGGGGTGCCTTTCAATATCGCTTCCTATAGCCTTTTGACCTTGATGCTGGCGCAGGTGTGTGATTTGCAGCCGGGTGAATTTATCCACACCTTTGGCGATGCGCATCTTTACTCCAACCATCTGGAGCAGGTGGAGTTGCAGTTGCAGCGGGAGCCTTTACCTCTGCCCAAAATGCTCCTCAACCCCGAAGTTAAAGACCTCTTTGCTTTCCGCTTTGAGGATTTCGAGTTGCAGGACTATCGGGCGCACCCGCATATCCCGGCACCAGTAGCGGTTTAGGAGGTGGAATCGGTGGATACACCTATTGCCCTGATTGCGGCTGTGGCGCGCAATGGCGCTATCGGTAGGGAAAATCAGCTGCCCTGGCGCATTTCCGGCGACCTGCAGTTCTTTAAGCGCACCACGATGGGTAAACCTATCGTGATGGGGCGCAAGACTTATGAGTCTATAGGCCGCCCGCTACCTGGCCGCGCCAATATCGTGATTACCCGCAACCCCAACTGGCAGGCTGAGGGGGTTGAGGTTGTGGATTCTTTGGCGTCTGCTCTCGAGCTTGCCGGTGGGTATGCCACTGAGACTGGCGCCAGCGAACTGATGGTGATTGGCGGTGCGCAGATTTACCGCCTGGCTATGCCGCAGGCGGCTCGCCTTTACATCACAGAGGTGGATGCGGAAGTGGCGGGCGATGCGTTCTTCCCTACACTTAATGACTCATGGATCGAGGTTGTACGGGAGTGTTACCCAGCCTCCGACAAGAATGAGTACAACTACGCATTAGTTCAGTACGACAGATTTAAATAAAAACAATTTGATTAAAAGTTGATCAATCTGTTAAATTCTGCGACAGCTTACACAAGGAACTTCGCCGCTAATGTGTGCAAGCGACCCGGTTTTGTTACCTGGGTGTTACCTTGCTACCCATGCGGGCCGATGCTGGCAATCGGCATTTGAATAATCAAATCGGCTGTTTACAATGTGCGGCTCTTAGCTGTCTTCTAACCAATGTTTTTAAAACAAAAGGACACCGCGTTGTGGCAGCTAACTCATCGCGACCATGTTGTGAAATATTGAACCCACTGGGGGGTCTAATGAAAACCAAGCGATTCATGGCTGTGGCGCTGACCACTGCGTTGTCTGCCGGCGCGCTCTACGGCAGCGTAGCCACTGCGGATACTCTCGATAACGTACTCGCCGTCGGCCAGCAGAAAACCACTGCGGCCCAGGCATCGCAAAAGCGCATCGACAAGATTGCCGAAGAAACCAGCGGCCTGCTGCAGGACTTCAAGGTGGTTAATAAAGAAATCGATGGTCTGCGAGTGTATAACCGTCAGCTGGAAAAACAGCTGGCCAATCAGCTCGAAGTGATCAATGAGCTGGATGATTCCATTGCCAACGTCACGGTAATTGAGCGTCAGATCCAGCCGCTGATTCTGCGTATGCTGGACGGCCTGGAACAGTTCATCGAACTGGATGCCCCGTTCAAACTGGACGAGCGCATGGCCAACCTCGAAGGCGTAAAGAACAATATGGACCGTTCCGATATTACCGTTGCGGAAAAATTCCGCCAGGTACTGGAACTGTACAATTTCGAAGCGGAATACGCGCGTAAGATCGACACTTACGGCGACTCCCTGAACGTCAACGGTCAGGAGCGCGAAGTGAAAGTGCTGCAAATTGGCCGTATTGCCCTGCTGGCTCAGACCACGGATTCCAAGATTTCTCTCGCCTACGACAAAGGCCAAAAAGCCTGGGTTGAGATTGATGCTGGCGAATACCGCCGCGCCCTCATGAACGGCCTCAAGATCGCCAAGAAGCAGGCCACTATCGATATCATGACTATGCCGATCGCGGCACCGGAGGCAGCGCAATGAAATCCTCTATCGCCAAACGTGTACTAGTTGCAGCAGCGGCTGGCCTGATCAGCTTCTCAGCTGTTGCACAGGAAAAAGCCTCCTCTCTCGACGACCTGCTCAAGATGGTTAAGCAATCCAAGGTTGCCGAGTCCAAGGAGCACAGGCAGCGCGAAGCCGAGTTCCGCCGTCAGAAGTCCAACCAGCAGAGCCTGCTGAAGAAAGCCAAAGACACCCGCACCGCTGAAGAGAAACGCTCTGCCGAACTGGAAAAGAAATACCAGGAACAGGAAGTGGCTGTAGACCAGAAGCGTCAGCAGCTGGATGAGCGCCTGGGTTCTTTGAAAGAACTGTTCGGCCATATGTCTTCTACCGCGGCAGATCTGCGTGCGAACGTTGGTTCCTCTCTGGTTTCCGCTCAGTACCCCGGTCGTACCGAGTTTATCGACGGCCTGCTGGCCAAGATGAACAGTGCAACCAAGTTGCCGACTATCGAGGAAATCGAGCGTCTGTGGTTTGAATTGCAACGTGAAACCGTAGAATCCGGCAAGGTTGTTAAGTTCAACGCTACGGTGATTAAGCCCAGCGGCGAGCAGGCTGAGCAGGAGGTGGTTCGTGTTGGTAACTTTAACTTGGTTTCCAACGGCAAGTACCTGGAAATGAACGACGCCTACAAAATGGCGGAACTGATTCGCCAGCCGGATGCCAAGTTCCAAAGCATGGCGGAAAGTCTGCAGGCTTCCACCGCTGGGTTCAGTGCTTTTGGTGTTGACCCGACTGGTCCTACGGGCGGCTCCTACTTGAAAGCTATGATCAACAGCCCCGACCTCGTTGAGCGCTGGCACCAGGGCGGCATCGTTGGCTACATCATCTCTGCGGTTGGTGTATTCGCCATGCTGCTGGCCATCTTCCGCCTGATCGTACTGACCGGTGTTAGTGCCAAAGTAAGTGCTCAGCTGCGTTCCTCTACCCCGAACACCAACAACCCACTGGGTCGTGTACTGGCTGTTGCGGAAGAGAACAAAGGTGTCGACGGCGAGACTCTCGAGCTGAAGATGGAAGAGGCCGTATTGAAAGAGCGCCCGGCGGTAGAGTCTGGTCTCAACCTGTTGAAGATCATTGCCATGGTAGCCCCGCTGCTGGGTCTGCTGGGTACCGTTACCGGTATGATCATTACCTTCCAGGCGATCACTATCTTCGGTGCCGGTGATCCTAAAGCAATGGCTGGTGGTATCTCTTCCGCCCTGATCACCACCGTTCTGGGTCTGGTAGTGGCTATCCCCACTGTACTGATGCACACCGTAGTCAACGGTCGCGCCAAGCGTGTCCTGCACATTCTGGAAGAGCAGAGTGCCGGTATCGTGGCAGAAAACGCCGAGCGTAAATAAGAGGAGGCGGCAACATGCACGCATTAAATGACGCATGGGCCGCCGTCAACGCCTTTATGGCGTCGGGCGGGCCAGTACTGTTCCTGATCGCCGGCCTGACCTTCTTTATGTGGACGCTGATTTTTGAACGTGTTTTTTACTTTAACAAAGCGTTAAAGAGCGACGTTCAAGGTGCGGTAGACCAGTGGGAGGAGCGCACCGAGCGCAAGTCCTGGTCTTCCCACCAGATCCGTTACGCGATGATTTCCCGGGTATCCGAGAAGATTCAGGACAATATGGACATGATCCAGGCCTGTGTTGCCCTAGCACCTCTGTTCGGGCTGCTGGGTACGGTCTGGGGCATGATCAACGTGTTCGATGTTCTCGCGATTACTGGTGGTGGCGACGCCAAACAGATGGCCAGTGGTGTATCCATGGCAACTATCCCGACGATGGCGGGTATGGTTGCGGCCCTCTCTGGTGTATTTGCCAACACCTATCTCGCTCGTAAGGCTGAGCGTGAGACCCAGCTTTTGGAAGATCATCTGACCATGGATCACTAGGCACACATCAGCGAATAGGCAAGCTTATTTGCTGTGAAGGTTTAGCCAAGCCAGAAATTTTCGCCGGGGGCCCTCTCTGGGCTTCCGCCGGAAAAGTTCGCTAAGAGAGTTGCTATGAGCAAAAGACAAAATACGGCAGAAGAAGAAGCCGGCGCTATCGACCTCACGCCCATGCTGGACGTGGTGTTTATCATGCTGATCTTCTTTATCGTCACCGCGACCTTTATCAAGGAGCCGGGTGCTGATGTTGTGAAGCCGGAAGCGACAACCGCAGAACTCAAAGCCGCCTCAATTCTGGTAGCGATCAACGATAGTGATGAGATCTGGATTGCCAAAGATAAGGTTGATGAGCGCCAGGTGAAGATTGTCCTGGAACGCCTCTACTCGGAAAACCCGAAAGGGTGGTTGGTGATTCAGCCCGATAAGGAAGCGAGTATTGAGAAGATTGCCCTGATTGCGGAAGCGGCCAGGAAGATCGGTATCAAGAAAGTTTCGGTCGCGACAGAAAAGAGTTAACAGCTATGAATCCGGTAAGACTTCTTGGGGCAGGTACGCTGGCAGTAGCCACAACCTTTGGCCTCATCTTCACCATGCATCAGCTGATTGCGGCAAACATGAAGGCTCCAGAGGACAAGGAGCAGTTCAAAGTTGCCGATGTGGTGATGCCTGAGCAGAAGATTGAAACACAGTACGATACGACCAAGCCGGTGAAACCGGAGGATCCTGAGACTCCGCCGCCGGAAATGCCAGAGCCGGAGTTCGAAGAACCGGACATCGATGGTGGCATCAGCATTTCTGCACCGAAAGCCTCTGGTGGTGTCAAGCTTACGGGCTTTAGCTTTGGTGAGGGTGATTATCTGCCTATCGTCAAGGTTCAGCCTCAGTATCCACGCCGCGCTCTTCAGCGAGGTATGGAAGGCTTTGTGATTGTTGAATACACGGTGACCACCAACGGTTCTGTGCGCGACCCCAAAGTGGTCGAAGCTTTTACCCTGGACGGCAAGCCGACCTCTGTTTTTAACAGGGCCGCGCTCAAGTCTGCGCTGAAGTATAAGTACAAGCCGCGGGTAGTTGATGGCAAGCCGACTGAAGTCCCCAATGTGCGGACTAAGATTAGCTTTAATATGGCTAAGGACTAAGGGGGAAGCACTATGAAGTTGACAAGCATTCGCAAAGGTTTGTCCAAGCTCGCTCTGCGCACCTCTGTGGCACTACCCCTGGTGCTGGCACCGGCGGTCAGTGTCACCGTGCTCGAAGCAGCGGGTGTTTCCGCACCTTTCGCTTCTGCCCTGGCGCAGGAGCAAAAAAAGCCCAGCAAACAGAAGAGCCGCAAAGTACCGGCTATGCGCGAAGCCGCGTATAAAAAGCTGGAAAAAGCCCAGGAAGCTGCCGACGCAGAGGACTGGGCGGGCGCCCTTGTCGCGCTGAAGGAGATGGATGCGAGTAAGAAGCGGTACAACGGCTATGAAGTAGCGCAGATGTACAATTTCTTCGGTGTCGTTTACTACAGTACTGAGCGTTATAAGCAGGCAATCCCGTACTTTAAGAAAGTATTGAGCCAGGGTGAGAAAAACCTACCGGTGGCACTTGAAGTGGGAACCTTATTCACTCTTGCTCAGCTCTACTTCGTCACAGAGGACTACAAGCAGGCGATCAATTACCTGAACCAATGGTTCAAAGTTTCCGATCGTATTACTGCCGACTCCTACGCTTTGCGTGCCCAGGCTTATAACCAGGTTGGCAATCAGAGCAAGGCACTCGCGGATATTAATGTTGCGGTGTCCATGTACGAGAAAGAGGGCAAGGTACCGAAAGAGGGGTGGTACGGTCTTCAGCAGTACATTTACTTCGAGCGCAGTGACTATAAAAAAGTAGCCGGTGTTCTGGAAAAGCTGGTGCAGCATTATCCGAAGCCTGTGTATTACAAAACACTGGCTGCGATGTATGGCGAGCTCAAACGCGATAAAGACCAGCTGCATATGATGGAGGCGGCTTATCTTGCCGGCGCTCTGGAGAAGGATCGGGACCTGTTGAACATGGGTTATCTCTTTATGGGGCATGATATGCCTTATAAGGGGGCCAAGGTGATTGCCAAGGGCATCAAAGAGAAGAAGATTCCACGTACAGCCAAGAACCTGGAGACACTTGCCCAGGCTTACCAGATGGCTCAGGAGCTGCAAAAAGCGATCCCCCAGCTGGAAGCGGCCGCTAGTCTTTCCGACAAGGGTGAAATCTACTCGCGTCTGGCTGGTATCTACCTGGATCTGGACCAGAATGAGAAAGCCATTTCCATGGGTAAAAAAGCTCTAAAGAAAGGCAATATCAAGCGTGTTGATACCCTGCATGTCGTGATGGGCATGGCGAATGCCAACTTGAAGCGCTATGACGCCGCTTTAGTAAGTCTTAAAAAGGCTGAAAAAGATGAACGCTCTGAGAAGTTTGCCAAGCAGTGGATAGCCTTTGTGAAAGGCGAACAGGAGCGTGAAAAGCAGCTGGCAATTTAATTGTTGAGTTAGCTTTTTAGGTCCTCGAGAAAGCCGTGCAGAAATGCACGGCTTTTTTTATGTTCTTTTACTTCTGATTTCCAATACAAAAAATTGAGAAAACCTGTATTAACGAACTATTTGCATTTTTATATAAATTGGCTAATGATTAGAGTCAGCTGATCAGCTTTTTCCATTACGGCACTTGGATGCCTTTTACGCACCCTAATAACAATAGGAGAGGTGTTATGGATAGAGCTTGCACGCCAATTTCCAGCCCCGAATTTTTCCCTACCCACTTGCTTTCTAGTTATGCTAAGGGCTTAGCCTACGCTGCCCTGACCACCCTCGGGTTGATTTTTTTAATGAGCCAGTTGATCTCCACTCGTTTTGAGGAGCCTCTAGCAAAGCCATTACCGACGATTCAGCCTATCGATATTACCGAGAAGAAAGTGGTTACCATGAAAGAGTATGAGGCACCGGTAAGCCCTCAGGAAGTTCCGCCAACGCTTCAGCCTCCCAGAGAGAAAGAAGATGTAAAGGTTATAAATACCAATACAACAGTGACGCCTCCGGTTGTTATTAACGAAGGCATTTTTGATTTGGTATCGAGAGACCCTTTGCCTGTTTATAAGCCCGCACCGCGTTACCCCAGTGCGGCTCTGCGCAGAGGCATAGAGGGGTACGTGATTGTAGAGTTTGTGATAACCAAAACCGGCGCGGTACGTAATGTCAGGGTCGTTGCTGGCTATGATAGCGCCGGTAATGCCACCAGCGTATTTAACCGCTCGGCGCTGGCAGCGGCAGAGCGCTTCAAATATCAGCCGCAAGTGGAAGATGGCCAGCCGGTTGAGCGCTATGGCGTGCGCAATCGTATTGCCTATAAATTGGCGCAATAAAAAAACGGCCCACTGGGGCCGTTTTTTTAAATCCCAGGTATTTCTACCTAATCAATTTCCCGCACCGCGCCCCGGTCGGCACTGGTGGCAAGTAATGCGTAGGCTTTTAGCGCCTTGCTGACTTTGCGCGGACGCGGTTCACTCGGCTTCCAGGCCGCCTGACCGCACCCGCTCATTTCCTGACGACGTTTGTTGAGTTCGTCTTCACTAATAACAATCTCAATTTTGCGTGCGGGTATATCGATTCGGATTGGGTCGCCATTACGGACTAGGGCGATGTTGCCACCGGAGGCGGCTTCCGGGGATACGTGGCCGATTGATAGACCGGAGGTACCGCCGGAAAAACGGCCATCGGTGATCAGGGCACAGTGCTCCCCAAGCCCCTTGGATTTTAAGTAACTAGTGGGGTAAAGCATCTCCTGCATACCGGGGCCGCCTTTGGGTCCCTCATAGCGCACAATCACCGCTTCACCCTTATGTACCTTGCCATCGAGAATATGGGCAACAGCGGCTTCCTGACTTTCGACGACGTGGGCTGGGCCTTCGAATTGCCACAATGACTCGTCAATGCCGGAAGTTTTTACCACACAACCATTGGGGGCCAGGTTGCCAAACAGTACCGCCAGGCCCCCTTCCGCTGAATAGGCGTGATCTGCGGAGCGGATACAACCGTGCTGGCGGTCGGCATCCAGGGTCGGCCAGCGACAGGCTTGGCTGAAAGCGGTTTGAGTGGGAATGCCTGCGGGGCCGGCGCGGTAAAAGTCGTGCACAGAGTTGTCATCGGTGCGGCTGATATCCCAGCGGTTCAGCGCATCGGCGAGGGAGCCGCCGTAGGCGGTGGGTTGCGAGGTATCGATCAGTCCGGCGGACTCCAGCTCGCCGAGAATTGCCATAACGCCTCCCGCCCGGTGGACGTCTTCGACATGGTACTTTTCGATGTTGGGAGCGACTTTACACAGTTGGGGAACCTCGCGGGAGAGCCGGTCGATATCCTCTAAATGAAAATCGATATCCCCCTCCTGGGCAGCGGCGAGCAGGTGCAAAATGGTGTTGGTCGAGCCTCCCATGGCGATATCGAGGGCCATGGCATTCATGAAGGCGGTGCGGTTGGCGATGTTACGGGGTAGGGCACTCTCGTCATTTTTTTCGTAGTAACGCTTAGTCAGGGCAACGATTTCCCGCCCAGCGCGCAGAAAGAGCTCTTTGCGGTCTGCGTGGGTGGCCAGCAGGGTGCCGTTGCCCGGTAGCGAGAGCCCCAGAGCCTCGGTGAGACAGTTCATGGAGTTGGCGGTAAACATGCCGGAGCAGGACCCACAGGTGGGGCAGGCAGAGCGCTCGTACTCGGCCACCTCCTCATCGGAGGCCGTATCGGTGGCGGCGATCACCATAGCGTCCACCAGATCCAGTTTGTGATCGGCCAATTTGGTTTTGCCGGCCTCCATCGGGCCGCCGGAAACAAAGATCACCGGGATATTCAGGCGCAGCGCGGCCATCAGCATTCCGGGGGTGATCTTGTCGCAATTGGAAATACATACCAGGGCATCGGCGCAGTGGGCATTGACCATGTACTCTACTGAGTCGGCGATAATCTCGCGACTGGGGAGGCTGTAGAGCATGCCGTCGTGGCCCATGGCGATGCCGTCGTCTACGGCGATGGTGTTGAACTCCTTGGCGACGCCGCCGGCGCGTTCGATCTCCCGCGCGACCAGTTGCCCCATATCTTTCAGGTGCACATGACCCGGTACGAACTGGGTGAAGGAGTTGGCGATAGCAATAATGGGTTTGTGAAAATCTGCATCGGTCATGCCTGTGGCGCGCCACAGGGCTCGGGCGCCGGCCATATTGCGTCCGGCGGTGGAGGTACGGGAACGATATCTGGGCATGATTCAAGCATCCGGCTAGGCAAATTAAAGCGACAGCTTAGCAAAAAAAGCCCATATTCGGGATGTTTTCCCCCATTAGTGGTCCACTGAGTGTGTTACTAGGATAACGATTTCGAATAAGGTGGTGTCGAACTTGCTTAAGCGTCGTTATCCCAGCCCAAACGCTTGCGCAGGATGCGGGAATTGCGCTGAATGTTGTATAAGGATTTCCGCGAGGCGGGCAGATCACTGACATTCACCTGCTCAAAGCCTTGCTCAATAAACCAGTGTTCGGTCTGGGTAGTGAGGACATAGAGCTCGCAAATATGGATTGTGCGGGCCTGGCGCTCCAGGTGGCGCATTAGTTTGGCGCCGCGACCGCCGCCGCGAAAATCCGGATGGCTGGCCACACAAGCGATTTCCGCTGCGGATGTTGGACCGCCTTCCTCCTGGATGGGGTAGAGCGCGGCACAGGCCACAGGCGTCCCATCGACCTCCACCAGGGTAAAGTGCTCAATTTCCGCTTCGAGCTTTTCCCTTGAGCGCCGTACCAAAACCCCCTGTTTTTCCAGCGGGCGGATCAGGCCCAGAATGCCCCCCACATCGGTGATACGGGCCCGGCGCACGACCTCATAACTATCCCGGTAGATCATGGTTCCAGCACCCTCACGGCGAAAGAGTTCCTGGATCAGGGCGCCATTCTGGCAATAGCTAAGAAGGTGAACTCGGGCAATACCGGAATTGCAGGCGCGAATAGCGCACCGCAGGGTCTCACTCTGTACCCGGGTGGCGGCCTGCTCGGCCTGAACAATGCTGAGCTCATTGACCGGGTTGTCATCGAGTAGCAATTGGGCCGGCTCGCGAAATAGCACCAGCTTTTCGGCGCGCAATGCGCGCGCGGCCTCCGCGGCCAGATCCAGGTAGTTGATGTTAAATAGCTCACCAGTCAGAGAGGTGCCCAGTGGCGATAGCAATACCAGCGCGCCCTGGTCCAGAGCCTGTTCAATCGTATTGATTTCCATACGCCTGACCGTGCCGGTCCAGCCGAGGTCCACGCCATCGAGAATCCCGCAGGGGCGGGCGGTGACCAGATTTCCCGAGATCACTTTCAATGCCGAGCGGGCCATAGGGGAATCGGGGAGCCCTTGGGAAAAAGCGGCTTCAATATCGAAACGTAATCTCCCCACTGCGGCTTTAATGACTTCCAAACTTTCCCTGTCGGTGATGCGCTTACTGCCGTGAAAACGGTTCTCGATACCGCGTTCATCGAGGGCGCGGCTGACCTGTGCGCGGGAACCGTGCACCACTACCAGGCGCACACCTAGACTGGCGAGGAGGGCCAGGTCGTGAACCAGGTTGCGAAAATTATGATGTTCCAGGCCGTCGCCGGGAATGCCGACCACCAGAGTGCGACCACGCAGATCGTTGATGTAGGGTGCCGCGTGGCGAAACCAGTTGAGAGAGGCGTTTTCGTCGCTCACTAATGCCTTACCGTCTGTCGAAGTGTTTGCGATTTAAGGGCGCAGCCGAATACGGGTCTGCGGTATAGCCCGGTTTAGAGGCAGAAGCGGCCGATCAGGTTGTGCAATATTTTCACCATCGGCTCTATACGGTCCAAACTGAGGTATTCATCCGGTTGGTGTGCCTGGTCGATATCGCCTGGGCCGAGCACAATAGTGTCAATATTCAGACTCTTCAAGTAGGGGGCCTCAGTGCCGAAGGCGACACTCTCGGCTTTGTAACCCGTGAGCTTTTCGGCAACCTTGACCAGCTCGGAATCACGGCTTTGCTCAAAGGGCTCGGTGCCGGGAAAGAGTGGGACTATTTCCATATGAATTCTGTCGTTGGGGATGCGGGCCTGCAGCCTTTGCTTCAGTTCCGCACGCAATTCCTCAAGAGCCATGCCCGGTAGGGGGCGCACATCAAACTGCAGCTCCGCCGCGCCGCAGATGCGATTGGGATTGTCGCCGCCGTGGATGCAGCCCAGGTTCAAGGTGGGCACGGGGACGACAAACCCGGCGTTATTATATTTCTCCTGCCACTCTCCCCGCAGGCTGAGCAGCTCTGCAATCACGCCGTGCATGGCCTCGAGGGCGCTGGCGCCGAGGCTTGGATCGGAGGAGTGGCCGGATTGTCCGGTGATGCGTACCGACTCCATCATCACGCCTTTATGCATACGCACCGGACGCAAACCGGTAGGTTCTCCGATCACCGCGTAACGCCCCTTTGGCCGACCCGCCTTGACGAGCTCTCTGGCACCGGTCATGGAGGTTTCCTCATCGGCGGTGGCAAGTATCGTCAGGGGTTGGCGCAGCGGTTGATGGCAAAAGGATCGTGCCGCTTCAATAGCCAGAGGGAAGAAACCCTTCATATCGCTGCTGCCTAAACCGTAGAGGCGATTATCACGCTCCGTGAGTTTGAAGGGATCTGAGTGCCAAAGCCCTTCATCGTAGGGGACCGTATCGGTGTGTCCAGACAGTATCAAGCCACCTTCGGCGCCTTCACGTGCGCCCAGGGTGGCGATCATATTGGCCTTGTGGGGGCTGCCCGGGAGGGGCATCAGTTCAACGGCAAAGCCCAAAGTTTCTAGCCATGCGGAGAGCATTTCCACAACTGGGCGGTTGCCCATATCCAGAGCCGGGTCTGTGGCACTGACACTTGGGCAGGCGATTAGCTGTTGGAGTTGGGTTTTTAGCTCAGGTACTGCGATAGGTGCCATTGAGATTGTCCCTTATCTTGTTGCGTCGCTCATTGAGAATAACCGCCACGGCAATGGCACATCCACCCAGAGCCAACCTGGGGATATCTGCATCGCGATTCCAGATCAACAGATTTACGAGTAGGCCGACTGGTACCAAAGCATTGTTCATGGCGGCGAGTGTCGCGGCGGAAACCTGGATAGCCCCCTTGTTCCAGAGGAAATAGCCAAGGCCGGAGGCGACCAGCCCGAGCCACAGCAGCACAGTCCACTGCGTTGCGCTCTGCGGATATTGGGGGCGCCCCAGGATCAGCCAGGCAATCACGCTAACGAGGGCCGCACCGAGGAAAAACCAGCCAAATGTCTGTCTCGGGGGAAGTGACTGCCCCTGCCGCATAAATTGCCGATAGGCCACCTGACCAGCGGCAAAGCACAGGTTAGCGCCCTGGACCACGGCAAAACCAGCCCAATAGTCTCCACTGGGAGAATCCCAGCGGATGATAGCTGCCCCGAATACTGCAAGCAGGGCAATGGCCAGATTCCACAGTGATAGGCGTCGCTCTATCAGATCGTAGAGCAGGGCGATATAGAGGGGGGTGAATATGGTGAACAATAGTACTTCAGGTACACTCAGCAAAAGGAATGATTGGTAATAAAAGAGGTACATGGCCCCAAGCTGTAGGCCTCCAATAGCCATTAGGGTTACGGCGTTGCGCGCGCTGCAGCGACGCCATTGCAACAGCGGAAGGAAAACCAGAGCGGCCAATAAAACTCGGGTCATCGCTGAAAAGTAGCTATCTACCTGCCCCGCCAGATAGACGCCGATGAGACTGAAAGAGAAGGCCCACAAGAGTGTGACAATGATAAGGAGTGGCATGTTAAAGCGTTCTCAGAGCCAAATTCACATGGCGAGTATTGGCCGGTGAGTATTGCGTGCGAGGGGGATAAATGGAAGCGCTCCACGCCCTGGAAGCCAGTACATGGCCCTGAAAAATCGGTAATCCGTGTGTCCCGGTATTCTTTCAATAGATGGTAGCGAGGGTTAGTTGAGGCGTGTTCGGAAGAGTTACCTGGGGGAAAAGGCAGAACTAAAAAAGGGAAGCTCAGCTTCCCTTTTTTAGTTCGATAGACCTGGCTGAGATCAGCCAAATAGTCCTTTAAAAAAGTAGAAGAATAGAATAGCTATACCCGCACCCGCGGGCAGCGTGATGACCCAGGAGGCCGCGATGGTAGTGATCATGCGCAGGTTAAGTGCGCCTATGCCCCGCGCCAAGCCGACGCCGAGCACCGCACCCACCAATGTGTGGGTGGTGGAAATGGGCAGGCCGGTGCCGGATGCCATCACCACCGTGGAGGCGGCGCCGAGCTCGGCGGCGAATCCGCGGCTGGGGGTCAGCTCGGTAATTTTTTTGCCGATGGTGGCCATTACCTTGAAACCGTAAGTGGCGAGGCCAACCACGATACCCAGGCCCCCGAGCAGGAGAATCCAGGACGGCATAGTGGCTTTAGCGGTGACGGCACCACTCTGGATGGTGTTCACTACCGCCGCCAGCGGGCCCACTGCGTTGGCCACGTCGTTGGAGCCGTGGGCGAAGGCCATGGCGCAGGCGGTGAAAATCATCAGGATGGCGAACACCCGCTCCACATTGGCAAAGCGGTTTTCAGCTTCGATCGAGGGGTCGCGCTTAATGCGCTTGAGCATGCTGACGCCAACACCCGCGACGATCAGGCCGACAATCGCCGCAATGCCGGCATCCTGTATGAAGCTGAGCTTGATATTCGCATCTTTGAGAACGTGCTTCAGACCCTTGGTAAGGGTCACCATGGAGATCATCCAGCCTACCGCGAACATATAAAAAGGGATGTAGCGTTTGGCGTTGGCGAAAGGATCTTCGGTGTCGAGGATCAGGCGCTGCACACTGCGGAACAACAGGAAGGAGATGGTGCCTGCCAGCAGTGGCGACACGACCCAGCTCGCCACAATGCTACCCACCTTGCCCCAGGATACGGCATCGGCGGATATGCCCACCGCGGAGAAGCCGACAATGGCGCCGACAATAGAGTGGGTGGTGGATACCGGCCAACCTAGAATACTGGCCACCAGCAGCCAGGTACCCGCTGCGAGTAGCGCCGACAGCATACCGTACACCAGTAGCTGAGGTTGTGAGGCAAAGACGTCCGAATCGATAATGCCCTTACGTATGGTGGCGGTAACCTCCCCACCGGCCAGATAGGCGCCAGCAAATTCAAAAATCATGGCGATGACAATCGCCTGCTTGATAGTCAGTGCGCCGGAGCCTACTGAGGTACCCATGGCATTGGCGACATCATTGGCGCCAACGCCCCAGGCCATAAAGAAGCCCGCCACAATGGCCAGAATCAATAAGATATGGCCGTATTGACTAAGAATTTCCACGCTGAACCCCCTAACGTGCCAACAACAACTGCAAACGGTTACCCACGCTGTGGGCGCGATCAGCCAGTTCGCCGATCCATTCAATTATCCGGTAGAGGAACATGACATCCACCGGCGGTAAGTCTTTTTCTATACAAAACAGTGCAGCGCGAATCTCGACTTCCAATTTGTCTGACTTGCGTTCCAATTCATCCAGCTCTTCTGTCATACGCTTGGCGATGTTCACTTCGCGCCCGGCAAAGCCGCTCTCCAGCAGCTCGTCCAGCTCATTGATGGCGCGCAGTGCCTGGGCAGAAGTGGCCACAGCGCTCTCTACAAAGGTGGTCATCAGAGACTGTAGGTTCTGCGGGATCTGCATTTTTCTGCCCACCGCCAGCCCGGCGATGTCCTGAGCCGTATTGGCTACTTCGTCCTGTGCGTGCAGTAGTTCCAGCAGATCGGACCGCGAAACAGGCATAAACAAACTGTCCGGCAGGTGCAGACGCAGGTCTCTCTTGATGTCATCTGCGCGGTTCTCTGTAGCAGAGATACGCAACTGAATTTGCTCCGCCTCTTCCAGGTCGCCTTTTATCAGGGCCTCGAAGAAGGGGATCAGGTCGGCTGAAGCCTCGTGGGCCGTAGCCATATGCTTCTCGATCGGCTTGATCGGTGAGCGGCCAAACAGATTGGCAATATTCGACAGGGCCATGGTTAGCTCCATTGCTCAGGACACGAAATCGGCGGCATGGTACCCCAATCGGGGCAACTTCGGTAATAGTGCGTTAACGATGCACTGTCCCCAATAGTTGATAGGGCTACAATGCGTCGTCATATGAGAATAAGGGGTTACCGATGACTGAGAGCAGAGCGGCGGACAGGTTGCTGGATTTGCGCGGACTACTGGAAGACCTTGTCGTCCAAGGTTACGTGAGCAGGTTGGACGCGAACCGCATCGTGGGGTCGCCGCGCACCGCTGAGCAGGCACAGATGCACCCCCTTAGCTATATCGC
Organism: Microbulbifer echini; assembly: GCF_041447225.1. NCBI lineage: Bacteria > Pseudomonadati > Pseudomonadota > Gammaproteobacteria > Cellvibrionales > Microbulbiferaceae > Microbulbifer > Microbulbifer echini. Next base: position 187,595 of record NZ_JBGMEL010000004.1, read on the forward strand.
CAGCTGCGATCTGGGAAACCAGAAGGCCCCCGGTACTCTGAGCCACGAGTTGCTCAGTGCCTGGTTGGCGGAGAGTTCCGCTCATCCCCTCTACCATATCGACCCGCTCAAAGTGAATGTGAATGCCGTCACAGAGGTGATGAGCTTTCAGTTTGCCAAGCGCCACCAAATTCTGTGTGTTGAGGCCGGTGCGGAAGAGCTGATGGTGGCTACCGCGCAACCCTTCACTCACGGTTGGGAAGAACAGCTGGAACACACCAGCGGGCGCCGGGTGCGCCGCGTGGTGGCAGATCCGGCGGATATCAAACGTTACTGTGTGGAGTTTTACTCCCTGGCCAATTCCATTTCCGGCGCCAGCGGTCTGCAGGGTACCTCTGCGGCGAATAACTTCGAACAGTTACTGGAACTGGGCGGCCTCAAAGACCCAGAGGCCAACGACCAGCACATTGTTAATATTGTCGATTGGCTGCTACAGCACGCCTTCGATCAGCGCGCCAGTGATATCCATATCGAGCCTCGGCGCCAGGTGGGGCGCATACGCTTTCGTATCGACGGGGTCTTACACCCGATCCATGAATTGCCCGACCAAGTAAATGCGGCGGTGACCAGCCGCTTGAAAATCCTCGGGCGGATGAACGTAGCGGAGAAGCGCAAGCCCCAGGATGGCCGCATCAAAACCAAGCGACCCGATGGCAGTGAGGTGGAGCTGCGTCTGTCCACCCTACCCACTGCTTTCGGCGAGAAGTTGGTGATGCGAATCTTCGATCCTGAAGTATTGGCACGTTCCTACAGCGATCTGGGGCTCGCGGGTTCCGACCTGGCTCGTTGGCAGACAATGCTGGCGCGCCCCAACGGCATCGTGCTGGTTACCGGTCCAACGGGTTCGGGTAAAACCACAACCCTTTACACCGGCCTCAAGCAGTTGGCCACCAGTGCCGTTAATGTTTCCACGGTGGAAGACCCCATCGAGATGGTGGAAGAGAGCTTCAACCAGACCCAAGTGCACCATGCTATCGGCTTCGATTTTGCCGCGGGTATCCGCACTTTGATGCGCCAGGACCCAGACATCATCATGGTGGGAGAGATCCGCGACCTGGAAACCGCACAGATGGCCGTACAGGCGGCCCTCACCGGCCACCTAGTGATTTCCACTCTGCACACCAACGACGCCCCCACGGCGGTTACTCGCCTGCTGGACCTGGGGTTGCCCCATTACCTGCTGAAGTCCACCATTTTGGGCGTGATGGCCCAGCGCTTGGTGCGCACACTGTGCCCCTCGTGCAAGCGTGAAGACAAAATTGATGAGGCGGATTGGCACTCCCTGGTGCGCCCGTGGAAAGCGCCAATGCCCGATAAGGTATACGGGCCAGAAGGCTGTCTTGAATGTCGCAACACCGGATACAAAGGGCGCCAGGGTATTTATGAAATCCTGCCGTTCAGCGAGGCGGTGCAGACGATCGTGACCCCCGATTGTGACCTGCAGCAGTTGCGCCGTCAGGCTATGCGCGATGGCATGAATAGCCTGCGTCTCTCGGGAGCCAAAAAAGTGGCGGCCGGTGTGACCACAGTAGCGGAAGTGTTGCGCGTGGCACCGCCGCCAGATATCGCTTTTTAACCGGGAGCGGTGGGCCCAGCGGCCCCTTGTAGTGTTCACCACTTTTGGAAATAAGGACTGATTCCGTATGTTTGATAGCGCTATTTGCCCCGAGCCCCTGCAGCCCCAACTGCAATCCCTGTGGTGCGACTGGAGTGAAGAGGCGGGTCCGGAGCTGGCTGGGGAAGCGAAAGAATTATTGCGCGATAGGGCGCTTCGATTGGGGCTGGCGCGCAGTTTTATCGGCTCCGAGTTTTTTTATCGACAGTGTCGTCGCCAACCGCAGTTGTTGATAGATCTGCTGAAGAGTGATGACCTGGGCCTGCCGTTAGCGAGCTTTGATAGCGATGAAAGTCTCGATTTTTCCCTGCGGCAGCTGCGCAATCGCACAATCGCCGAGGTTATTTACCGGGATTTTGCCGACCAATGGGATATCCCAAAAGCCTGCCTGCGTCTCAGCGATCTGGCGGAGCTCGCGATCAACACCGCCTTGCAGTGGCATCACGACCAATTGGCACAGCGCTACGGTGAGCCCCGCGATCGCCTGGGGCGAGCGCAGTCCATGGTGGTATTGGGAATGGGCAAATTGGGTGCCCGTGAATTGAATCTATCATCGGATATCGATCTGATTTTTGCCTATCCGGAGCCGGGCCACACCGACAATGAACCGTGCGTGGAAAATCAGAAATTTTTCCAGCGCTTGGGGCAGCGTTTAATTAAATCCCTGGACGCGGTTAACGCCGATGGTTTTGTGTTTCGAGTGGATATGCGCCTGCGCCCCTACGGCGATAGTGGCCCCCTGGTGAGTCATTTTGCCGCGCTGGAGGATTACTACCAGACCCAGGGGCGCGAATGGGAGCGCTATGCCATGGTTAAAGCGCGCCCAGTGGCTGGCAAAAGTGAAGTCGCGGCAGAGTTGATGGAATTATTGCGCCCCTTCACTTATCGCCGCTATATCGACTTCAGCGCGATCGATGCTCTGCGCGAAATGAAGGCCTTGATCCAGCGGCAGGTACGGGCTCGGGGACTCACGGACAATATTAAATTGGGCCGCGGTGGAATTCGTGAGGTGGAGTTTATTGCCCAGGCTTTTCAGTTGATTCGCGGGGGGCGCGAACCGGCGCTGCGTGAGCGCAATTTATTAAAACTGCTGCCTCTGTTGGAGTCCGATGGCCATGTGGAGCCCGGTGTAGCCGATGAGCTGGCAAATTGTTACCTGCTGCTGCGCCGTGTAGAGCACGCCTTGCAGGCCTATAAAGACCAGCAGACCCAGGCGTTGCCGCAGGATCAGGCGGAGCGTGAGCGACTCGCTTTCGCCCTCGGCCGCGACAGCTGGGATCAACTGTACGCTGAGCTCGCAGGGGTACGCAATGTGGTGGAGCGTGAGTTCGATACTGTTATCGCGCCGCCGGAAGAGATTGCGGAACCTCGCGTGGCAGAGGAGTGGCAGGGGCTATGGGGTAGCTGCAGTGAGGGGGGCAGTGAAGAGGTCAACCTGCAAACACTGGAAAATATCGGCTTTAGCCCGGCGCGTGAGGCGCTGGATCTACTTCAAGACCTAAATGACTCCTCTATGGTAGCGGCTCTGCCGGCACCCTCGCGTGCGCGTTTGGACCAGTTTATGCCGCTGTTATTGGCCGCGGCCAGTTTACAAGAACGGCCACTTTTGGTGCTCGGCCGGGTGCTGCCTCTGGTGCGTTCCATATTGCGTCGCAGCGCTTATCTGGTGCTGATCAATGAAAATCCACCGGTGCTCAGCCAGTTGGTGCAATTGTGTAGCGCCAGCCCCAGAATCGCCGAGCAGTTGGCGCGCCATCCGATTCTGCTGGATGAACTACTGGATTCCCGCCGTCTGTTGGCGCCGGCCACGGCGGCAGATATTGCCGATGAAGTGCGCCGCGAGCTGTTGCGGATTGACCCCGAAGATTTGGAGCTGCAGATGGAGGCGCTACGCTATTTCAAGCAGAGCCAGAGCCTTCGTATCGCCGCTCAGGAAGTTAGCGGTGCATTGCCGCTGATGCAGGTCAGCGACTCCCTCACTTGGCTGGCCGAGGGAATATTGCAGCAATCCCTCAGTTTGGCCTGGGCGCAGATGGTGGGTAAATACGGGCAGCCGGCCGGGGCCACGGCGGAAGATATGCATTTCGCTATCGTGGCCTACGGTAAGCTCGGTGGCTTGGAACTCTCTCATGGCTCGGATCTGGATATCGTATTTGTGCACGATGCGGATCCGCAGAGTTACACCGACGGCGATAACAGCATTGATAACCTGCGCTTCTACACCCGCCTTGCGCAGCGGCTGATTCATATCCTGCAAACTCGCACCTTGAGCGGACCCCTTTATGAGGTGGATACCCGCCTTCGCCCCTCGGGTAATTCGGGTCTGCTGGTTACTTCCATGACGGCCTTTGAAAAATATCAGCGCGAGAGCGCCTGGACCTGGGAGCACCAGGCTCTGGTGCGCGCACGTCCGGTTGCGGGCAGTGGCCCACTCTGTGAGGATTTTCAAGCGCTGCGCCTTAGATTGCTTTGCGAGCCGAGAAATGAGGGGAAACTGCGCGAGGAAGTGATCGCAATGCGCAATAAAATGCGCACCCATCTGGATAAGAGCAATGATCAGAATTTCGATCTGAAGCACGGCCCGGGCGGTATTGTCGATATTGAATTTTTGGTTCAATATGCGGCTCTGGCCTGGGCACAAACTGCGCCCTCGATCGTGCGGTATACCGATAATATTCGCATTCTCGAAAGTCTGAACGACGCGGGCCTGATGCCGGCCAAACAGGTCGGGCATCTGATCGACGCCTACAAAGCCTACCGATCTGAAGGTCATCGCCTGGCACTACAACATTTGCCAGGGACAGTGAGCGATGACCGCTTCACAGCGGAAAGAAAGACCGTTCTAACAAACTGGCAGCAATTACTCGGTTAAAGCCCGGCTTTACCCTGCTGCCCGATTAAACTGTTTTTCAGGATTTGTAGGAGTTGCCCTATGTCTTTTGCCGACCGCGACGGCGTTATCTGGTTTGATGGTGAGTTGGTGCCCTGGCGCGATGCGCGCGTGCATGTGCTGACCCATACCCTGCATTACGGTATGGGGGTGTTTGAAGGTGTACGCGCCTATGAGACCGACCGTGGAGCCAGTATCTTTCGGCTGCAGGATCACACTCGCCGATTATTCCGCTCTGCGAAAATCATGAATATCCCAATGCCTTTCAATGCCGATGAGCTGAATGAAGCCCAGCGTCTGGTGGTGCGGGAAAATAACCTGCATCAAGCCTACTTGCGGCCGATGGTGTTTTACGGGTCTGAGGGGATGGGATTGCGTGCAGAGGGTCTCACTACTCATGTGATTGTGGCTTCCTGGGAGTGGCCCAGCTATATGAGCCCCGAGGCACTGGAGCGCGGCATAAAGGTGAATACTTCCTCTTATACTCGCCACCACGTCAATATCAGCATGTGCAAGGCCAAGGCCAACGGCAATTACATTAATTCGATGCTGGCTCTGCAGGAGGCGATTCGCAACGGCTGTGAAGAAGCACTCTTGTTGGATCCCGAAGGCTATGTGGCCGAGGGCAGCGGGGAGAATTTTTTTATTGTCAGGGACGGGATTATCTATACCCCTGAGCTGACTTCCTGCCTGGATGGTATTACCAGGGATACGGTGATTGAGTTGGCCAGGGAGTGCGGTTATCGCGTCGTGGAAAAGCGTATTACCCGCGATGAGGTTTATATCGCCGACGAAGCTTTTTTCACCGGTACTGCGGCGGAAGTTCTACCTGTCAGTATGCTCGATGGGCGATCCATCGGCAGTGGCCATCGCGGACCAATCACCGGTCGCCTGCAGGGGCTTTATTTCGATGTGGTACAGGGGCGCAGTACTGCACATCGGGGATGGTTGAGCGATGTGGCCGATGGTAATTTTGGTGAGGATAATCGCTTTGCCGTTGCCTGAAACCGCTAGAGGCCAGTTAATTTTTTGATTTGATAACATGCATTTTAGCGTTTTGGAACGGCTATTGTTCAGCAATGGGGGGCTATCCCCCCATACAGTATTTTTTAGCGCTACTTATTTTTGGGGCGGCCTACGCAGTAATAATCTATTCCGTTGTCATTCATGTGCTTGGGCTCATAGAGATTGCGCCCATCAAAAATAACTGGGTTATTTAGTGCTTCAATCACTGCCTTTGTATCAATCGCTTTAAACTGTTGCCATTCGGTAGCGATAATGAGGGCGTCGGCTCCAGATAGCGCGACTTCTTTCGTGCCGCATAATTGCATATCCTCACGAACACCATATATCCGTTGGCACTCCTCCATGGCCTGGGGATCGAAGGCCTGCACTTTTGCTCCTAGCTGCCAAAGCTGTTCCATTAACGTGCGGCTGGGGGCTTCACGCATATCATCGGTATTGGGTTTGAAGGCAAGTCCCCAGAGCGCGATGGTTTTGCCGTTCAGGTCGTTGCCAAAATGCTCTTTAATTTTCTCAAGCAAATAGCTTTTCTGGGCCTGGTTTCGCTCCTCAACTGCATTCAAAATACCGGGAGATATACCCATTTGGGACGCCGTCGATATCAGTGCTTTTACATCTTTAGGAAAACATGAACCGCCGTAGCCGATGCCGGCATAGATGAAGTGGTAGCCAATGCGGGGATCGGAACCGATACCCTGGCGCACTTGCTCAATATCGGCCCCTACGTGATCGGCAATTTGTGCCATCTCATTCATAAAGCTGATTTTGGTGGCCAGCATGCAATTGGCCGCATATTTGGCCAGTTCCGCACTGCGGACATCCATGGTGATGATTTTTTCGTGGTTGCGGTTGAAGGGAGCATACAGTTGGCGCAGGGCATCCTCTGCGGAGGGACTGCTGGTTCCGATAATGATGCGGTCCGGTCGCATACAATCACTGACGGCAGAACCCTCTTTGAGGAATTCGGGGTTTGATACCACCTCAAAGGTCAGGTTTTTCGCATTGCGCTCTGCCAGTTGGGCAGCGATGGCCTTACTTACTTTATCCGCAGTGCCAACCGGAACCGTCGACTTGTTGACGATGACTTTGTGGCCAGCCATATAAGTGGCGATAGACTTGGCAACTGCCAGGACATGGCGAAGATCGGCAGAGCCGTCTTCATCGGGGGGGGTTCCGACGGCGATAAAGATGACTTCGCCGTGCTCGACACCCTTTGACGCATTAGTGCTGAAATTGAGGGTCCCATTTTTCAGGTTGCGCTCGATCAGTGGGGATAAGCCGGGTTCGTAGATGGGGATAATCCCATTTTTCAGGTCTTCGACCTTCTTCTCATCAATATCAATGCACAAAATATTGTGGCCAACTTCAGCCAAAACTGCGGCCTGAACTAGACCGACATAACCGCTGCCAAATACCGTTACATTCATGTGTATCCCATTACCTGTCGCTGAAGGGGCTGTGTTGCCCATAAAACATGCGCGCTAGTGTACCAGATATCGCCAGCATACCCTGCGCTGGGCAGGGTATTCCGGGACTCTCTTATTCGCTGACAAAGGCGCAATACGCTATGCTTGCAGGCTTTTCAATGACAGGGGTTTACGCATTTTGCAGCTGAGGGTTTGGCGTTTTCTCGATGGTAACCGGGCGCATGAGAAGCAGAGCGCGGCGCTGGTTTGTGGCTTGCGAAAGAGTTTTGCCGGACAGGTACAGAGCTTTGATATCCCGGCTGGGTTAACCCCATCGCGTATATTACTGGGGCGAATGAAAGAACTAGAGCAACTTCCAAAGCCGGATTTCCTTATCGGCACTGGTCGCAAGAGCCGCCTGCCGATGTTGGCTGCCCGCCGACGTTTTGGTGGGCGTGCGATATCGATTAATCGTCCTCAGTTGCCATTTAGCTGGTTCGATTATGCGATTGTGCCGGAACACGATCGACCACCACCTCTTGAGAACGTTATTCTAAGCCAGGGTGCGCTCACGGAACCTTTGCCTGAAAATAGCCCGCAGGCCGGGCGCGGATTGGTATTGCTCGGTGGCCCGAGCAAGCATTATGCCTGGGATATCCAGGCGATCAGTAAACAGATCGAGCCACTGCTAAACCAGCCTATCGAGTGGCAAATTTCAGACAGCCGGCGCACTCCAGAGGGCACGCTGGACGCGTTGTCCGGCGAACGTATCAACCTGGTCGATTGGCGTACATGTGCTCCCGGTTGGGTTCAGGAGCAGATGGCGTTGGCAGGGCAGATCTGGGTGAGTGAAGACAGTGTTTCAATGTTGTTCGAGTCCCTGCAGAGTCGCGCGCGAGTGGGGGTAATCCGGGTTCCCGGTCGGGGCAAGTCCAACAAGGTCCGCGCAGCCGTGCAGAGGTTGATCGATCAGGACATTGTCAGCGAACACCTTGGCGAGGTGCTGGCTCAGCCACAGCGCCAACCTTTAGATCAGTATCTCCTGTGTGCCCGGGCGCTCTTGCGCCGCTGTGGCTTGCCGCTAAATTAGCCCTTGAGGCCTCGCGCCTCAAATTTTCTCCAGGGTATTTTCTTGTCGGAGACCTCCCACTCGACCCGCAGCCACATCCGCTGAATACGGCGGTGGATATAGCGTCTGGCAAAGAAGCGGGAAAACTGGGGGAGAGGTAAAAATGAGGCGCAGCCTAAACCGTCGATAACATAGACCTGTAAATGCCCATTTTCCCGGCGCAGAACCAGATTGTGTGCGATCAGGTTTTTGGTCAGTACCTCGTACTCCAATAGCCAGTCGGCAAATTGTTCAAGGGCCGCGCGGATCTCTGCATCCAATCCATTCTTGTTGAGGTATTGGCGCAGGGTGGGGGCCGGGGTCCCGGCCTCGTCCAGAATCATATCGGTGACCGCAGCTGGACCAAGGGTCGTTGCCTGGATTCCGTACCAGCGCGGTAGGTGCTGCCACAGCCCCTCTCGACTTTGTTGTATGGCCCGCTGGCTATAACCTTCTTGTTCGCGCAGGTTGTCGTCAAAGCTGTCCAAGCCGCGCCAGCGTTTAAACCAGGGCGCTCTGTTCAGCAGTACCCGGGTGCGCCCCGGACGCATGACTTTGACACACTTTTGGGGATCTTGAGGGTGAAGGTAACAAAAGCGATTGCCCCCGCTGGCAAAGGGGTCCCGGTTGTTTAAATCTATCATTGCGTTGCCCTGGCACTGCTATTGAGCATCGCTCGATAGATATCCATGGTGTGTGAGGCCTGTCTCTCCAGGGTGAAATCCTCCGAGAGATGGGGTTTTTGCAGCGGCGTGTCGAGTATTTCTCGAGTGCGTTCGAGGAGCATTGGTAAGTCCCCTTGATTGACCAACCCCTGCGGAAAGCAAGCCTGTAGGGACTCGGCCGGGCCGCCGATGTCATAGCCGATAATGGGAGTACCTATGGCGGCGGCTTCAATAACGGTACGGCCAAAAGGCTCAGGGCGCTGAGACAGGTTAAAAACCAGAGAGGACTGCTTGTACCAGTAGCGGATATCTGAGCGATGCCCGACAAAACTGATACGATTTTCAATGCCCAGGTTTTGTACTTTCTCTTTGAGCTCTTCTTCGTAATGGGCTTTATTCGCTTCGCTACCGCCGAGGATAACGCCATGTATGTCGCTATTCAGGGGGGCGAGCTTGGCGATTAAGTCGATGAAATCCTCCTGGCCCTTCCAGCGGGTTAGACGTCCAGGAAGTAGCAGCCAGCGCTTTCCCTCAAGCTGGGGAAATTCGGCACAGGTTTTTTCCATCCAGTTTTCGGGCAGGCTAATTGTCGGATGAAACTCTTCGGTATCCACGCCCCGGTAGACAATCTGGGGTGGTGCCTGTAGGTCACTCGGATAGTTTTTGAGTAGGTAATCATTGACGCAACGGGAAATAGCAATAACTTGTTCAGTCTTTGCCATGATCGCGCTATAGCGATTGATCGAGTAGAGTCCATGGGCGGTACTCAGCAGCCTCGGGCGGCTGGCTTGCGGCATTTTTTTCCAGGCCAGATAAGTAAGCCAGGCCGGTACGCGGGAGCGTACGTGCAGAATATCGGCATTCAGTTCCTTGAGCAGGCTGCGCAGTGGACGCACCTGTAACAGACTGGTTAAGGACTTTTTGTGGATGGGCATGGTGATATGTTGCGAGCCTTCACGCTGCAACTGTTCGACCATGCGCCCGCCACTGGAAATGACAATTGACTGATGTCCGGCATGGACCAGCGCACGGGCAAAATCCACGGTTCCGCGTTCAACCCCGCCCGAATTCAAGGCGGGCAGTAGTTGCACTACTTTCAAGTGACCAGCTCCGAGTGACCAAGAAGAAAATGTTCTGCCAGTGATATGATGGCCGGGTTTTGGCTTCCTGGCAGGGAACTCATTATATGCAGCGAAGCCCGACCCCGTACAGCTGGTGGTACACCCTACCGGCGTTTGTTTTCTTCCTGTGAAGCACTTTTGTCGATGCGTGTCCTGTATACCTGTATTTTTCGAGTGGCCGTCCCATTTATTTTGCTGCGCCTCTGGTGGCGAGGTCGCCGCCAGCCCGCGTATCGGCAACGTCTGCGGGAACGCTTGGGGCGTGTGCCGACTCGCCTCAGCCGCGCGCCACTTTTGTGGGTACACTCGGTTTCCGTGGGAGAGACGCTGGCCGCAGTGCCGGTTATTGCCCAGCTGGCCGCCCGTCATCCCGATTGGCAATGGTTGGTGACTACTAGTACCCCCACCGGCTCCGAACGGGTCCGCGAGGCGCTACAACCGGTTTTGGGGGGGCGTCTTTTACACTACTACCTGCCCTATGATCTGCCCGAATGTCTGGTTCCTTTCCTGCAAGCCCTGCGTCCGAGCATGTTGGTCATTGTGGAAACCGAATTGTGGCCCAACCTCCTGCACCTGTGCAGAAAGCGCAAAATACCGACGCTACTGGCCAATGCGCGTCTCAGTGAGAAATCGGCTCGAGGCTACGGCAAATTTGTAAAACTCACGGCCTCCATGCTCGCCAACCTGGATAGAGTGGTGGCCCAGTACGATGTGGATGCGCAGCGCTTTGTGGACCTGGGGCTGCCACCACAGCGGGTGGTGGCCAGTGGGAATATCAAGTTTGATCTGTCGATAGACTTGGGGCTGGCCAGTGAAGCCCAGGCTCTGGCGCACCAGTGGCGAGGTTCCAGTGGGCGCAAGATATGGTTGGCGGCCAGTACCCATGCCGGTGAAGATGAAATTATTTTGGATGCCTACCGGGAACTGGTGAAGACTTTTGAGGATTTACTCCTGGTTCTGGTGCCGCGACACCCCCAGCGCTTTGACCGCGTCGCGCAGCTCTGTCAGGAACGGGGCTTCCGGGTGGCCAGGCGCAGTGAGGGGCTGGGATTGTCCCCCCGCGATCAGATACTCCTGGGGGACACTATGGGGGAGTTGCTACGCTTTTTCGGTGCCTGCGATATAGCCTTTGTGGGTGGCAGCCTGGTTCCCGTGGGCGGGCACAATATGATCGAGCCAGCAGCCTGGGGAGTGCCGGTAATCACCGGCCCCTTCCTGCATAACTTTGCCACTGTTGGCCAGTTGCTAACGGATGCTGGCGGTATGGTGGTTGTAAAAGATGCTGAGGGCCTGGTTTTGCAGTTGCGCGAGTGGTTGGAAAAGGATCAGCAGCGCATCACTGCGGGGCAGTGTGGCCGAGTTGTTGCTCAGGAAAATAGCGGTGCTTTACAGCGTTTATTGAATGAAATTGAAGGGCTGCAGTCTGGATTGCAGAAACAGTGAGTGGGCCTGTGCCCACTCACTGTTAGGGCGTTTTATTTGGATGGCCCTGGCAGACTGGTGGAGCCGGCTTCTGCAACACGGTAAATGTTATGCGCTGGATTCAACATGGTATCCAGCTCTTGCAAGTCTTTGGGAGACAGCAGTCCCGCTACCTGCTTGAGATTGAGGGTGTTGAGGATGTAGTCGTACAACGCGTTAGCATAATCTGTCTCCGCCAGGAACAAGGTGCGCTGGGCCAGGAGTACATCGACGATATTACGGGTGCCCACCTCATAGCCCGCCTGGGTGGCTTCCAGTGCGCTCTTAGCGGAAACCACGGCCTGCTGCCGCGCCGATACGCGGGAGACATCGGTCACTACCGCGCGGTGTAGCGTGCGGGTGGTTTGGATGGTGTTGCGCTCGGTCAGGTTTCGCAGATCCTGGGCCTGGAAGGACAGGTTGCGCGCCTCACGGCGGTTGGCGCTGAGCAGGCCGCCGGTGTAGATAGGGATGTCTAAGGTAATCGCGACGGTAGTATCGCGAAAATCCTGGTCGCGCGGAAATACCGTGGATCGATTCCGATCTCGAAATTGTTCATCGAATAAAAATTTGCTTTTTTGATCGCCTTTCACCGTGAGCTTATTGTACGAGACAGAACCTGTAAGCGTTGGCAGATGCTCACTGGCTCTAGAGCGGGCGTTGTAGCGCGCTGCCTCAGCATTCAGGCGTGAGGCTTTTAGGTCGAAGTTATTGGCCAGGGCGAATTCTACCCAGTCGGCGCGATCTGCCGGCACAGGTGGCGCTACCTGGAAGGTCTCTACCAGGGGGGCAACCTCATCGTGGTAACCGCCGGTGAGGACAGAGAGGGCATCGAAGTCGCTGAGCAAGTCATCTTGGGCAGTCAGGCGTCGCGCTACGGAGCTGTCGTAGGCGGCCTGGGAATCGTACACATCGGTAATGGCAGTCAGTCCAACCTCAAAACGCTGCTGCGTTTGTTCCAGCTGCTTGGCTAGGGCCTTTTCCTCAGAAACGGCCGCTTCCAGCACATCGTAGGCGCGCAGTACATCAAAATAAGCTGTGGCTACGCGAATCATCATAGCCTGCTGGTTTGCACTGTATTCTGCGGTGGCTCGTTCGGTCAGTTTTTTGCCCTGCTGGTAACCGAACCAAGCCGGGGCGTCAAATATTGCTTGGCTTAGGCTGGCATTGTAAGTTCTGTCGTCAAAAGTTCCTGTTTCTCGTTGAAGGAAATCGACCAGTTCAATATTGTTGTCGTTCTCTTCATCAACAGGCTCTGCAGCCCCAAACTGCCGGAATTCGTGATTTTTTGCTGCCTGGATTTGAGCATTTACTTGCGGCAACAAAGGGGCGCGCAGCTGATTTTTTGCCTCAATCCCCGCATGGTAACCAGCCCTGTCTGCGGCCAGTTGGGGGTCGTTATCCAGCGCCTGCATATAGATATCCCACAGGGTGTCGGCCTGGGCCTGCATGGCGCCGAAGCCCAGTAGGGTGGCGGCGACGAGTCTCTTCAGTGGGCGCAACTGGCGGCCTCGCGGCTCTTTGCGGTTACTTCTTTTCATCTGTTTCAACTTCCTGTGGCGGGTGCGGTCTTCAAGCTTCTGTCAGTTGTTTGGAGCGGCACTCGAGTTCTGGATTCTCGGTGGGTTCCCTTGGCTCGCATAGTCCGATGGTGCTGCCAGTCTCCCCAAGTAGCAGTCGCGAGAGTGTACCCGCGGCTAGTCTAAGCGTCGAGGCGACGCTTTCGGCTTTTTGGTATATCTTCGTTAAACCGACGCGAATGTGCGTTTACCGGTAACTGCCTGGCAATATCAGAGCAGTATTGAATAGGGCAAAGGCCCTGTATTGCAATAGACGCGCCATCGAAGCATTTGGATGCGGCAAAAATTGTGCAGAATAAGGCAAGGACCTCTGGCACATGGATCAGCTGCGCAACAAAAAGCCTGTACCTTGGCAGCGTGCCTGCCACGAGTGCGATCTACTATTGACTGGTGGGTTAGCACCAGCAGGCCAAAAACTGGTTTGCCCGCGCTGCCGCTGTACCCTACATCGCAATGGTAACCACAGTGTCTATTACACCATCGCCTTGAGCCTGACAGGGCTTTTTTTGTTTATTCCCTCTGCCAGTCTGCCCCTGCTTAAATTCTCCATTTTCTCTTTTGGTGCCGAAAATACCCTGTTGAATGGTGTCTACTCCCTGTACAAGTCGGGATTTATTTGGCTGGCATCGCTGGTGCTGTTTTGCAGCGTGCTGGCACCCCTGGGCAAATTTCTGTTGTTGCTATTTATCTGCTGTGGTAGCGCCTGGAGGGTTCTGGATCGTGCGGTTGCCAACGCGGTACGCTGGTATCAGCACATCAAGGAGTGGGGCATGTTGGATGTGTATATGTTGGGCATTCTGGTGGCGCTGATCAAACTTAGAGACCTGGGCAAAATGGATGTGGAGCCGGGACTCTACTGTTTTGGTGCCATGATGGTATTGGCCAATCTTTCCTCACTCAGCTTCGATCAACATGCCATTTGGCAGCGCATGGCGCAGCGCCCCACCCGGCCTGAGGCGGCAACATGAGTACCCCGCAAAAGGCACTCAAGAATGGGTTGAGCAGCTGCCTGAGCTGTCATCAGTTGATCATCCTACCGGCCAGGGGCGGGCGCTGTCGCTGTCCCCGCTGTGACTCGAGAGTACACGGTCGCATTGATGGCAGCTTGATGCTGACTTGGGCACTGACGATTACCGGGGTCCTGCTGCTACTTCCTGCGAATGTTTTGCCAATCATGAGTGTGATTTATCTCGGTGCCGGGGAGCCCAGTACGATTATCAGTGGTGTGATGCAACTCTATAACAGCGGTATGTGGGGAATCGCCCTGGTTGTATTTGTAGCCAGTATCGCGGTCCCGGTAATGAAATTACTGGGTTTGGTTTTATTGTTGGTACAGATTCAACTGCGATTACATTTTGTGCCCTCCCAGGCGATGAAAATTTACCGGGTGGTGTCCGGTATAGGGCGCTGGTCGCTGTTGGACCTGTTTATGATCTCAATCCTCGTGGCCCTGGTGGATATGGGATTTATTGCTCAGGTAGCGGCTGGTCCGGGTAGTACCGCTTTTGCTTCGGTAGTGGTGGTCACCATGATGGCGGCGCGCTCTTTCGACCCGCGCTTGATCTGGGATGCTTACGATGGCGATCTGTATGCAACCGCGGTAGAGCCCGAAACGGCTCATAGGAGTGCGGCTGAGAATGGCTGACAACACACCCGAGGACAGTGAGGTCATCGAGCCACGCGCCTATGAAGGCGCCCAGCGAGGGCAGGTGCGCAGAAGCCGGGGTTTGCCATTAGTGTGGATATTACCTCTGGTTGCGGGCTTGATCGCCGTGTGGTTGCTCTACCAGGATGTGGCCGAGGGGGATGTACACGCGAGCATCCTGTTTCACTCCGGCGATGGCTTAGTCAAAGGCAAAACGGTTGTGAAGTATTCCGGCGTGGATATCGGCGTTGTGCAGGACGTGCGCCTGGTGCCCAACGCAAAAGAATTAAACGGTGCCGATGGCGTACTCGCGGAAGTCAGCCTCAATCGCAGTGCCGAGTACCTGTTAGTGGAGGGTACCGAGTTTTGGGTGGTGAAACCCGAGCTTTCCATCACTGGGATCAGCGGTTTGGAGACGCTGTTGTCGGGGAATTACATCGCGGTGGAATCCGGTAGTGGTAAACGCAAACGGGAATTTGTCGCCCTGGATAGACCTCCGGCCTTTATTCGTGGCGACGGTCTGCGCGTAGTGCTCAAATCGCGTCGACTCGGCTCTCTGAGTCGGGGATCACCGGTGTATTACCGACAGTTGAGAGTGGGGCAGGTGGCGGACTACAGCCTCGGTGAGGACGGCAATGAGGTCAGCATCGAATTATTTATCCGCCGTGAATACGCTTACCTGGTGCACAGAGGGAGCCGCTTCTGGAACAGTTCCGGGATTTCTATCGAGGGTGGCATCAGCGGTATCAGCATTAATCTGGAATCTCTCGCCGCCCTGTTTGCCGGTGGGGTTAGTTTCTATACACCAGAACCCCAACGCCAGTCCCCACTGGCGGTCAACGGCACAGAATTCAAGCTGTATAAAAATTTTGCTGCGGCGGACGCGGGTATCGCGGTCACTCTAAATTTCGATCGCGGCGTCGACGTGACACCGGGTGGTACTAAGGTGTATTACCAGGGTATCAAGGTGGGAGAGGTCAGCCGGGCGAAAGCCAATAAGCGCATCAATGGTATGGAGGTCAGAGTGTTGATGGACCCGGCCACTGATGACTTGCTCACTGAGAACACCCGCTTCTGGTTGGCGCCACCTACCTTTGATTTCAGTGGCGGTTTGAATGAATTAATTCAGGGCAACCGGATTGAGGTAGACCTGCGCCGCGGACAGCGTTCCCAGCGCACTTTTTCCGCGCGCGCCTCGGCACCGCAGATGGACCCCAGAGTGCCGGGACTACACTTGCGTCTCACCTCCCGCAATCCGGGCTCCTTACAGCGGGGTGCCCCGGTCTATTTTCGCCGTATCGAAGTGGGCAAGGTGCAGGGCATGGAGCTGCGCAGGGACGGTGAGGGCGTCGAGGTGTATGTGGTGATCGAGCCGCGTTACGCACACTTGGTGAAGCCGGGTACGCGCTTTTGGAATATCAGCGGACTGCGCGCCAGTGCGAGCCTCAGCAAGGGTATCGAGGTGCAGGCGGATTCACTGATGTCACTGCTGCGTGGCGGAGTTGCGTTCGGTATCCGGCGCGAGGATCACGGCAAGGGCTCCGAAGTGCAAAGTGGTGACCAGTTTCCCCTATACCGCAGTCGTGAGGCGGCTCTGGAAGAGGGCATTGAAATCAGTATCAGTTTGCCCAATGCCGAGGGGCTAAAGGTCGGGGCCCCTCTGCGTTACAAAGGGGTGCAGGTTGGTGAAATAACCCGCTTGCGTCTCGGTGGAGACCTCGCTGAAGTTAAGGCGCGTGCAAAGCTCTATCATCGAGGCGGTAACTTTGCCCGCGCGGGCACGCGTATCTGGGTGGTATCGCCGCAAATTGGTCTCACTAAAGTCGAGCACTTAGATACTCTTATTACCGGCCGTTACCTGGCTCTGGAGCCCGGCGGTGGACCGCCGCAAACAGAATTTTTCGCCGAGCTACAGGCGCCCAAAGAGGACCTTGCCGAGACTATGAGTCGGCCGGGTCTGACGGTGATACTCGATGCCGCCCGGCGCGGTTCCCTGGTGGCGGGCAGCCCGGTTTATTACCGACAGGTTCAGGTGGGGGAAGTTACCGGATTTGCCTTGGGGGAGTGGGCGGACAGGGTTTATATCTATGTGCACATTCAGCCGCAATATCGTCCGCTGGTACGTGAGCACACCGTTTTTTGGAACGCCAGCGGTGTGGATGTGAATTTTGGGCTGAAAAGTGGTCTGAATATCAATACCGAGTCTGCCCAGGCTTTGATCAAAGGGGGCATTGCTTTTGCAACTCCAGAACCACCGTTTATGGGGTTCGAAGTGGAATCCGGCAGCCACTTTCCACTCTATCCGCGCCCGGAGCCCAAGTGGTATAAGTGGAGCCCCAAAATCGAGTTGTATAATGATTTTGAACCTGTCAAATAAGTATGAAAGTCAAAGGAGTATTTATGCGTTACCTATTATCCATGGGGCTAATGACTCTACTGTTCTTGGCCGGGTGCCAGGAAATGCAGGTGGAGCGAGTGAATACAGGCGCTCAACCGGTGGCTTTTTCCACTTATAAGTGGGGGGTAGCGCCGCTTAGCGATGTGGATGCAACGGCGCAGCTGGTGGAGCTGGATGAAGAAATGCGCGGTACTGTGGCGGCGCAATTGCAGCGGCGCGGCTACCGTCAGGTGGCTCAGGATCAGGATGCGGATATGGTGGTGGATTATCAGGTTGCGGTTGTGGATGAATTTTTTTCTGGAGATACCAGAAACCCGAGTTGGGACAAGCAATTTGACAGCAACGCCCCCCAGGATGTGGTCGAATTGCCGCCGTTGACCGACGCTCCGCTGGTTATTATGAGCGTGGGGATTGGCCGCCCAGACGGTGCCGCTATTTGGGGGGGCAGAGCCAGTGAACTGCTAACCCGCCCCGACAGTATCGAACAGCGCCAACGCCTGATATCCCAGGGCGTCAGCCAGTTACTGAGGGACTTACCGCCAGCGTATCAGTAATTTGGCGTCTGTGCGGGCTTTTCAATAGTGATGAACCTGCCCAGTAAATAGTTCTACCGCCGGCTATAGGCCGGCGGCGAGTCGGCTAAACACTGCAAATTTAGAGGTTATTTCTCTGTATTTTGCCGACTTGGTTTTTACTGTTTCAGTTTCAGCGACCCCTACGGGCGAGGTAGCCGATCTCTCCGTGGCTTATGATAATTTGGGACGCCCGCGATGCATCAAGGTTTCGTACAGCTCAATGTAGGAATCCACAATAAACTGCTTCGAATACCCCTTCGCATACACTTCGGAAGCGTTTTCAATCAGGCTTCGGCGCAACTCCGGATTATCCAGCACCGAACGGATGGCTTTGGCGAGGGCATCGGCATCGTCGATGGGGGTGATAAGACCGCTGTGTCCATCGCTGATCACTTCGCCTGGCCCTTGGGAGTTGGTGGCTACTATTGGGCAACGGTGTGCCCAGGACTCCATCACAATTGAGCCCAGTCCCTCGTGCCGAGACGGACAGACAAATAGATCCGCGGTGCGCATCAGGGTGGTGACATCGTTGCGCCAGCCGAGGAAGCGTACACGCTGATCCAGGCCGAGCTTGTGGCACAGCGCCTTGAGGTTGGCTTCCTCCGGGCCGGCACCGGCCAGCCAAAGGGTGGCATTGGGTATTTGTACAAGGGCGTGCAGCAATACATCGAAGCCCTTGTTGATATGCAGGCGCCCCGCGGCGAGGATCAGGGGGCTGTCTTCCGGCGTATTAAAACTATTGCGTGGCAGAGGGCTGACCGGAGTTTCATCGGCAAAATTCGGGATATGAAAAATTCGCTCCCTGGGAATGCCGCCATCGATCATGTGTTGACAAATACCCTTGCTAATACCGATCCAGTAATCTGCGTGACGGTAATACTTGAGGTTGTAGTAGTGACCGAGTCGGCTTACCAATAAGTAGTTTTTCGAGTTGGGAGTGATGATGGTGGCGCGCCCCATCCAGGTCATTACGATATCCGGTTGCCAGTTATTCAGGGCCTCCCGGTAAATTCTGCGACCGAGAAAATCTAGTTTGCCACCAAACTTAAATCCCTCTGTTTCCACCTCGTTATTGCGCAATGCCTGCACGCGGTGGTCGTGGTTGCGGATAAAGGCCTTCTCGTTAATTTCGTTTCTGGGGTTCAGGCCGCTTACCAAGCGCACGAAAAAATTCTCTGCGCCACCGTGCTCGGCACCGGCGAGGACCTGCGCTACTCGAATTGGTTTGCTACTCATAAATCCTGCGTATTCTGTTTCATTCTTCCGGTGGCCTGTTATTTCAAGGTGCCGTCCAAGTTGATATCGCGCGCCCAGGCATATTCGTGACTGAAGGGCTGCAGACTCGTGGCTTCGACGATGTACTGGGCGTAGAGTTTCGAGTTCATCTCGGTGTGGAAAAACTCCCTGGCTTTTGCCGCCCAGGCACGTCGTTTGGCATCGTCACTGTGGAACTCGCGGATTTTTGCCAGTAGATCCTGTTCATCGGAAAAGTAGACCACGCTCTCGGCGGGTAGCAGTGTATCAAAGTGCAATTTGTTACTGGTGAACTGCAAAATACCATTGCCGGCGAGCTGGGCCATGCGCGCGGAGGAATACCAGTAGTGGGTATCCTGGCGATTAAAGTTCAGGCCCATTTTAGTTTGTACCAGAGCACGATCGTAATCTCGTCCCCACACGGGTGCTTCGCCAAAGCTGCCATAGGTCTTGAAGTTCAGCGAGTCCCCCAGGGCATCCTTGAGGTTTTTCACCATTTGCAGACGCTTGGTGAAATTATTGCTGTTACTGCAAAACAGCAGGTCGATAGGAAGGTCGGTGCGTTCGGCATTGTTAAGACTTTCAATAGAAGTCTCGACGGGGTTCGGCATGTGGTAAACCCGGGCACCGATACCCTCAAAAATATTTAGCTCGCGACGGCCGGTGGAGACAAACACCGCATCGGCGACTTCAGCGCGGTGTTTGATGCGCTCTACATTGCTGGGGACGAATAATGGGTCGTTATTGCAGTGCGCAATCAGGCAGTTGGGCTGTTGTTGCTTGATCGCTTTTAAGGTGTCGTTGCTGATCATATCGCAGTGACCGGCGATGACCAGGTCGGGCTCAAAAGCCTCAATCGTCTCCAGCAGACGGCGGTTGGCCTTGCTTACACCCAGATCGCGGATTCCAAAAGGCGCCTCAAATGCGGCCACATCCCGGTCGCTGAATACCTGTGTATAGTGGTCATTTTTGATCAGACCAAAAGTCAGTTTCTGTGCCCAGCTGACCCGCGTCTTGCCATAGCGGCGCAGTTGCTGATAGGCGATATTGAGCACTCTCATGGTGGTGCACTCTCTAAAAATTCAGGGAGATAATTCGTATGGCCGCTTGATTCAGGGGCTGGTACGGTGGGCGCAGAGTATAACAGCTGGTTCTCGGCCATATAGTGCCAGAGTCTGCAGACCCCAATCGCAGAGAAGGACGGCGAACAATGCCAAAAAATAACAGTCCAACCTCCCTGTCCCCGGAATTTTCCGCAGTCGATGTGGAAATTGTTTCCAAAGAGACGGTTTTCAAGGGTTTTTTCTCCATGTTGCGCCTGCGCTTGCGCCACCGTTTGTTTGGTGGTGGCTGGAGTAACGCTTTCCAGCGCGAGCTTTTTGTACGCGGTCCGGCAGTGGGGGTGCTGCTCTATGATCCCGAACGGGATTTGGTTGCACTTACCGAGCAATTCCGAGTTGGTGCCCTGGAACGCCCGGCGGGTCCCTGGTGCTTGGAAGTGGTCGCCGGCATCGTGGAGGCCGGTGAAGCGCTAGCGGATGTAGCGCGGCGAGAGGTATTGGAAGAGGCGGGTCTGCAGGTGCAGGATCTGCATTTTATCCACAGTTATTTGCCTAGTGTAGGCGGCAGTAACGAGCGGTTACACCTCTACTGTGCGCTGGTGGACTTGAGCCTGGCAGAGGGTTATTTTGGACTCGAGCAGGAGAATGAAGATATCCGCTTGCGGGTGTTTCCCACAGACTCGGTGCTCGGCGCTATGGCGGCAGACTATGCTCCAGGAGAGAACCCTATCGATAATTCGGCCACTATCATTTGTATGCAGTGGTTGCAGTTGCACCGGGCAGAACTCAAAAAGTTAAGGCCAACTGCCTGATCGGTCATTTTGCGTTGCGTGCTGTTACCTGCGTTTAGGGCAAACTGAGAGCTGAGTCACGGCGGCCACTGAATTGGAGTGTTGATAATGGCTCTACAGGGTAATGCAAAAGCGCGGCAGCGCAGTCAGTTAAGAATGTCGCCAAATGGCAACGAAAGGGCGGTGTATAGAGTCGATCTGTCGTCTTATCATGCCGATTGCGATGCAAACTACCTGCGCTTGACCAAATTGTTGCCAGAGCTTTCGCAGAGGGCACTTTGGCGGTATCAATTACCCGGTGGCACTCTGGTGTTGAGAGTTGTGGAGCGTTCCAGATACACCACGGAGGTGTCTCTGGGGGCCGAGGTAAGGCTCAGCGAGTGCGAGTGGCTGGAGCCGCCGGACTTGACTGTACGCCTCTACCACGATGCGTGCATGGCGGAGGTGATAACAGCCAATGGCCGCGGGCCGGTGGGCGGTAAAGGAGTGGATACCGCCTACCCGAATCCCCGTATGCAGCGCGCAGATGAGAGACCCCAGGCCAATCGTTTTCTCGGCGAATGGCTGGAGTACTGTCTTGCAAATGGTCGCGCAGAATTCGAACTGGTGCTGGATGGCCGGAGATTCTAATTCTGCTGTAGAGCACATGGATGTGAACACAAGGTGAGCAAGTGATTCGCGAGCACAATAAGTCGAATTCGCCCGAGGGGGCGTCATCGCATCGTCTAATTCAGATTACAGATCCACATATTGGCAGCAGGCCGGACTATCAATTACTGGGTCTGGATACAGGCCACACTCTCGATGAGGTCCTGGCCTCTCTCCGGGCCGGGCAGCCCCGTGCCCGTGCTCTGGTCGCCACCGGCGATATCAGTGCCAACGGCTCAGAGGCTTCCTACTGCCGCTTCCTGCAAAAAAGCCGCTCACTCTCCATGCCCTGGTACTGGCTCCCCGGTAATCACGATGTCAGCGCCCGAATGAAAAAGCTGGCGCCCAATCGCTGCGCCGATTTGGTCACTTTGGGAGATTGGCGTTTAGTATTACTGGACACCAGTGTATCGGGAAAGATCTGCGGGGGCCTCGACAGAGCAAAGCTGGATCGCTTGGAGCTGCTGTTGTGGGAGACGCGCCATCACCCGGTGATTGTTATGATGCATCACCAACCGGTTCCCGTGGGCAGCAAGTGGATTGATGGGCATATGCTGCGCGAGGGCTGCGAAACATTTTGGCAAATGATCGATCAGGCCACCCAGGTAAAGGCCCTGGTTTGGGGGCATGTACATCAGCAATTCGACTGTCAGCGCGGGCAGGTTGGCCTGCACGCGACTCCCTCCACCTCAGTGCAATTTACCCCCGGCAGCGGCCCCTTTGCTGTAGATGAGGAAATGCCTGGTTATCGCTGGTTTGAGCTGCATAGTGATGGCTCTTATGATACTGGCGTAGAGCGTGTTGCTATTTCCAAATATTGTGTGGATCTCGCCTCATCCGGTTATTGATATAAACCAAGCCGCTGCAAATTTGCAGCGGTGTTTCTGTCACTCCCAGTTTTTCTTGTAAAAAAGAGATAAGAAAACCTTTACCGAGGCTCCCTATTTTTTCACACCGTCGCCGTAGAATGGGACTTTCAGTGGTAATTATTGTTTTCTAGAAACGGGGAAGAGGCGGTGTAAGGCTGGGCCAGCTGAGTCGTCTGGTTCGCTTTCTGAGTTTGCCTGGGCGCAAAATTTAGTGAAAAGAAATTTTGCTGTTGGGGGTCTCTACCAAAAAGCGATTTCGGCAAATCAGGAGCCAAAAAATGCATAAATTATTGTATTTACCACTCTTTTTGTTCTCAGTGATATTGGCGGCTTGTAGCCAGCAAACCGCCGTTGCGGAGCGCAGCGATGGGTTGCAAGCGCGCCCGAGCCAGCTCGATGAGGTCGCGGCGGCTTTCGCCCTGGACCTCGGTGGTGCCAGGGTTTATATCGCACCCGCTGAGATTGAGTATTCGAAGCGATTTTCCTCCCCTTTCAGGCGCCATTACCGAGAGAAAGATTACCAGCTGGATCTGAGGGAACGGCAGCGACTGGACGCACTGCTGGCGCAGGCGTTCACCGAAAAACTGCTCAAACCGCGGAATGCCCGGCAGGTGTTAGAGCAGGTGGAGGCTGATTACACGTTGTCCATCTCCCTACAGCGCTTCTCCCTGGCCGCGCCGCTGGAACCCTCACCCTGGGCTTGGCGGATCTATACCGAGCAGAGCGCCTACGCAGAGCTGAAGGGTACTTTGTACAATCGTGACGGCAGTGCGGTCATGCATTTCCGCGACCGGCGGGATATCGGCGAAAACCTCGGCTCAGCTGGGCCCGGCGGACGCCTACAGCGCTTTACCAATGTTACCTTTTGGTCAGATTTGCGAGTGGACATGCGCCGTGCCTTCGCCAGCCTGGATAAATCGCTACTCTAATCTACGCTTTGCCGGGCGTAGGTTTGCAAGGGGGCTTGACCCCACAGAGGTGAAGGGGCGCTATAATCCCCGTCTATGCACACACAAACTCTCAAGGGAAGGCCGCTGCTTATCTACTTGCACGGCTTTTTGTCATCGCCGCAGTCTTTTAAATGCCAGTTAATGCGGGAGCGACTTGCTGTCGATTTCCCCCATATTACTTTCTGCGCACCGCAAATATCCCCTTACCCTGATGTTGCTCGGGAGTCGCTGAACAGCCTGCTGGAGGGTTTTTTACAATCCCCCAGCCCCATTGGCCTCGTTGGGAGCTCTATGGGGGGCTTCTGGTGTACTTACCTGGGAGAGCGCTATAACCTGCCGGCAGTGCTTATCAATCCTGCGGTACGTCCATCCCGCTTTATGCCGGCTTATGTCGGGCGGGTGTTACAGCCCTACAGTGGAGAAGCGCAGGAGTATCGCTTAAGTGAGGCTGACGTTGATACCATGGAGCGAGTGGAAGCCGAGCTGCCCAGTTCGCTGAACGGCCGCTATTGGCTTTTGGCCCAGCGCGGCGATGAAACCCTCGACTATCGCGATGCTGAATCACTCTATCAAGGGCAGCGCCAAACTCTCGAAGAGGGTGGCGATCACAGTTTCCAAGGGTTCGCGCGTTACTGCGATCCCATTGTCGAATTCCTATTTAACCAGCAGTAATTTATAAGAAATTATGGCCAATTATTCCGCCGAAGATATTGAGGTACTCACGGGGCTAGACCCGGTGCGCAAACGCCCGGGTATGTATACCGATACTACCCGCCCCAACCACCTGGCCCAGGAGGTGATCGATAACAGTGTCGATGAGGCCCTCGCCGGACACGCCAAGAAAATTGAAGTGGTGCTGCACAAGGACCAGTCGCTCTCGGTGAGCGACAACGGGCGAGGTATGCCGGTGGATATCCACCCGGAACAGGGGCGTCCCGGTGTCGAAGTGATCCTCTCCACCCTGCATGCCGGTGGCAAATTTTCCAATAAAAACTACCAGTTCTCCGGCGGCCTGCACGGTGTGGGTGTCTCTGTAGTCAATGCCCTTTCCAAGGTGCTGGAAGTTACGATTCAGCGCGATGGCAAGGTGCACCGCATCGGCTTTAAGGATGGTGAAAAAGCTTCTGACCTCGAAGTGATTGGCGATTGCCCCAAGCGCACCACGGGCACCAGTGTACGTTTCCTGGCGGACCCGCAGTATTTTGATTCTGCCAAGTTCTCTGTGGTGCGTCTGCGCCACTTGTTGCGCGCCAAGGCGGTGCTCTGCCCCGGCCTGACGGTAACGTTTATTAATGAGCAGGATGGCGAATCCGACGAGTGGTACTACGAAGATGGCCTCAAGGATTACCTCGCCGCAGCCAATCAGGGCTGGGAAGTACTGCCGGGTGAACCTTTTGTCGGCAGTTTTGCCGCATCGTCCGAAGCCGCAGATTGGGCAGTGCAATGGCTACCGGAGGGCGGTGAGGTCACGGCCGAGTCCTATGTGAACCTGATCCCCACCGCCCAGGGTGGCACCCATGTGAATGGCTTGCGCGCGGGGTTACTCGATGCCATGCGTGAGTACTGTGAGATCCGCAATTTGCTGCCGCGTGGTCTCAAGCTGGGGCCGGAAGATATCTGGGGACAATGTTCCTATGTACTTTCTGCCAAGCTAGCCGATCCGCAGTTCTCGGGTCAGACCAAGGAGCGCCTCTCTTCCCGTGAAGCCACCGCGTTTATTTCTGGCGTTGCCAAGGATGCCTTCAGTCTGTGGCTGAATCAGCATACCGAAGACGGCGATAAACTCGCCGAATTGTGCATCGGTAATGCGCAAAAGCGCATGCGCTCTGCGAAAAAAGTCGCGCGTAAAAAAGTCACTCAGGGGCCCGCATTACCGGGTAAGTTGGCCGACTGCTCCAGTGCCGATACCTCCCGCTCTGAACTGTTTCTGGTGGAGGGTGACTCCGCCGGTGGCTCCGCCAAACAGGCACGGGATCGCGAGTTTCAGGCGATCATGCCGCTGCGAGGTAAAATCCTAAATACCTGGGAAGTGGACTCGGGAGAAATTCTTGCCAGCCAGGAAGTACACGATATTGCCGTGGCACTGGGTGTTGATCCCGGCAGTGACAACCTGGAAGGCTTACGCTACAACAAGATTTGTATC
This sequence comes from Microbulbifer echini, assembly GCF_041447225.1. Classification (NCBI taxonomy): domain Bacteria; kingdom Pseudomonadati; phylum Pseudomonadota; class Gammaproteobacteria; order Cellvibrionales; family Microbulbiferaceae; genus Microbulbifer; species Microbulbifer echini. Next base: position 212,837 of record NZ_JBGMEL010000004.1, read on the forward strand.
CTCGCCGATGCCGATTCCGATGGCCTGCATATTGCCACGCTGTTGTGCGCTCTGTTCTTACGTCATTTCCGTCCATTGGTGACCAATGGCCACGTCTATGTTGCTATGCCACCGCTGTTTCGTATTGATATCGGTAAGGACGTTTACTATGCGCTGGATGAGTCGGAGAAACAGGGTATTCTCGACCGTATTAGCGCGGAAAAGAAAAAGGGTAAAATCCAGGTAACCCGCTTTAAGGGCTTGGGTGAAATGAACCCCATGCAGCTGCGTGAAACCACTATGGACCCCAATACCCGCCGCCTGGTACAGCTTTATATCGATGTAGGCGATGACAGTAATCAGTTGCTGGATATGCTTTTGGCAAAGAAGCGTGCGGGGGATCGAAAGCAATGGCTGGAAAGCAAAGGTAATCTGGCGGAAGTGGGTTAATCTATAGGCCGGTAAAACACAATTTATGTTCTCCTTTCAGTTTTAACGAAGACATGTACTTTGCGCATGGATGCCTCAGTACATGTGGCCATTTAAAATATTTACTTTCTGTTTTTAAAAAAATAATGAAATGCGGATGCCGTTTGGCAACGTTGGTGGTGTGGTTTTTTTGATTTTTGTCAGTATCACGGTTAAGTGCTTTGCCGTGCCGGATGTACAAAGAATTATTCAGCTAGAGTTATTTTGGGCTCCTAGTGATTGTGATTCCGCATGATATCTTTAAATATTTTCTGCCGTTTATTTGTGTTCTGTATTCAACTCTGAAGTAGATTTTCCATTAGGATGTTGCACTTCAAAGTTGAACACAGGAATTTTTGTTTTTTGTTGGATGTATCAATCATTGTTGGTTTGTGTCTTTACCTTGATTTAAGATACTTTATCTTCTATCTATTTGGTTGCCCTTATCACTGTTATATATGAGGTTACATGCAACCGTGCTGGCTGCCTGAATATTAAAGGTAAGCGGGTAAAGTAATCGGTAGCTGGATTTGCAATATTTTCCTGGTAGGTTATAGACACTTGTTTAGTTGTTTTTCCGGTTATGAGTATATTGAAAAAGAGAATAGGCCTAAAATAATATCCATGAAGTATTTGCCGTTATTGTTTTTATTCTATGTGAAGTCCCTGTTCGCTGTAGAGATAGAGGATTTTTATTCTGATGGATGCAGTATCTTTCCTGACGGTACACCCAATCAGAGTGATTTATGGCTGGATTGTTGCCGCGTCCATGATTATGCCTACTGGAAGGGGGGAAGCTATGCGCAGCGGCAAGAGGCCGATCGTAACCTAGAAGCCTGCGTTGCCAAAACTGGAGAGAGCGAAGTAGCGTTACTGATGCTGGTTGGAGTTAGAGTTGGCGGGACGCCATTCTTGCCAACCCCTTTTCGCTGGGGTTATGGTTGGCCTTATTTGCGGGGTTATAGAGCCCTGACAGAAGAGGAGCTGGAAGCCATTGAGCGGGCACAGGAATCTTTACCAAGGATGCCCTAGGTAATCTATTAACACCTGTATTCAACTCTATGATTTTCTTCTTTGGGTGATGCTAGAAGCAACTGATAGCGTGATCAATAATAATAAAATTTATTAAAAATAATTTATAGGATGTTCTATTTTTGCTGTGTTTTATAGCTCGGCATTACCCTAAATATGCTGGCCTTTAGCTATTTGGTTTTTTACTCGGGCAGGAATGTTGGATTACTGGAAGTTTTAATAGGAATCGTTCTTGCCAATTTTTCTTTGGTTTTTATAGTTGGTTGGTGTGAACGTATGGCCAAGGATTTAAAGGGGTACTGGATCAATTTTACTCCCTTTATGAGCCCCGTATTGGTAGGGTTGGGCGGTACAGCAGTTTATATTTATGCTGCGCTACAGGGAGAAAAGGTATTTTGGCTTTATTTGACGGTGTCTATAGCACAGGCAACGGCTTTTTGGGTACTTCTGGCAATTATTTTTTGTATTTATCCCTTCATTAATATGGATAGACAAGCTGAAGAAGAGCCCAAGCAAAGTAACGGCGCAGAAAACCCCAGATAGGGTTTGATAAAAGAGTGGGAAAGGGTGGATGAAATTGCTTAGCGCTATAAAATATCATTGTATAAAGATTGGTATCTGTAACTTTTCAGCTATTTTCTACGGGCCCTCTTTTCAGCAACTGCCCATATTCTGTGGCGAAGTGGTCCTTTAACCATTGCATCAAACTGCGTACGCGGGCTAACTGGTGGCGTAAGGGCGGGCAAACCATGGAGAGCTGGGTGGACTCTGACCATCCAGGTAATATCTCGTGTAATTTACCCTGTTGGATATCCGCCTGAACGTAGATGTCCGCCAGGCGGGTTATTCCAAGTCCCGCCAGCGCTGCAAGGCGCATCGCCCGGCCGCTGACCAGTTTGATACCCTGCTCGACTTCGACCTTATGTTTGGTCTTACCGCGAGTCAGCACCCATTGACCAACACTGCCGTAAATTAGGGGCACCCCAGAAAGATCCATAGGCTTTAAAATTGGGCCCCGCACCTTGATAAAATTCGGGCTCGCAACATAGCGGGTTTTGATACTGTGCAGCTTGCGTACTATGAGGGTGGAATCTGGCAGCTCACCCATCCGTATGACTAAGTCATAGCGATCCCCAATGAGATCGACATGCACACTGGAGAAATCCAGCTCTATTTGCACATCGGGATGTGCCTTCTGGAACTTAATGACTACGGGGGCAATGATCTCCTCACCGATTACTCCACCCACCGCGTTGATGCGTATCTTCCCTTTTACCTTCTCCTTGGAATGTGTTGCCCACTCTGTTGCACTATCCAGTTGCTGCATCGCTTGCTTGCAGCGCTGGTAATAGCCTTCACCGACCTCAGTTAGTCGCAGTTTGCGGGTGGTGCGGTGTAACAGTTGAACATCCAGGGAGGATTCCAATTCGGAGACTTGCTGGCTGAGCGTGGCCTTGGAGAAGCCTGTATGGTCCGCTGCAGCGGTAAAGCTGCCCTGCTCGGCTACGGCGATAAAAGCGCGTATGGCGCGCCAAGAGATATTGTTCATAAAATCCAAACAATGTTTTCATATTAGTTAGGTTAGTCATTCTAATTCTAAATTCTATACTGCTGATACAGAAGGGTTACCCCAGTAACTCAGGATCATTGATTTCAGAAGAGAGAGTTCGTATGTCTAAGCCGCTAGTTGTAATAACAGGTGCCAGCTCTGGAATTGGAGCGGCAATAGCCCAGCATATGTCGGATGCCGGGCATCCGTTGTTGCTATTGGCCCGTCGTCAGGAAAAGTTAGAGGCGATGAAGTTACCGAATACCCTATGCCGACAGGTCGATGTTACTGATAACGGAGCTTTAACTAAGGCAATTCGGGAGGCGGAAGCGTTGTATGGGCCTGTGGATTGCCTAGTGAATAATGCCGGTAAGATGTTACTGGGGAGTATTGAGACCCAGAATACCGAAGAGTGGCGGGAGATGTTCGATGTGAATGTGCTTGCCTTGATGAACAGTATGCAGGCTGTTCTGGCTGATATGAAATCCCGCGGTTGTGGCACTATCCTCAATATCAGCTCTATTGCCGGGGTGAAAACTTTTATCAATCACGCGGCCTATTGTGGGACCAAATACGCCGTGTCGGCGATCAGCGAAACCGTGCGGGAAGAGGTCGCCGCAAGCGGAGTACGTATTATGGCCCTCTGCCCAGGTGCTGTGGAGACTGAGCTTCTAAGCCATACCACCTCTGAAGAGATTATCAAAGCTTACGAAGAGTGGAAGGCCTCCATTGGTGGTGCCATCAATGCAGAGGACATCGCTCGTACGGCGTTGTTTATGTACAGCCAGCCCCAGCATGTGAATATCCGCGAAGTTCAGATAGCCGCTACGGGTCAGGATCGATAGATTTGATTGGGAAAGAGACTGAATAAGCTTTCCTATTTATCAGCCTCTTTCCTGTAAATTGTCTGGATGCTGGAGAAATCCAGCCCTTCATTGCCCTTCAAACTGTGTAAGCCATATAGATTTCTAGCCAGTGAGCCGAGCGGTGTATAGCTTTTGCTATTGTCGGCGGCTTGCTGGGCGAGCCCCAGATCTTTACACATCAACCCCACTTTAAACCCTCCGCGATATTGATTGCTCGAGGGCACACTATCCATAACACCGGGGTAGGGGTTATAAGTCTGTAGAGACCAGTTAGCGCCAGAGCTTTTCGACATGATTTCGGTCAGCACTTTGGGGTCCAGGCCGTTATCAACACCCAGTTGGAGTGCCTCTGCAGTACCTATCATATGAATAGCCAGCAACATATTGTTGCAGATCTTTGCCGTTTGCCCAGCTCCAGCAGGGCCAGCAAAAAAAACATTGGCCCCCATATGTTGTAATGCTGTTTTGGCCCGCTCTACATCCTCGTGCTCACCGCCGCACATAAAGCTGAGTGTAGCGGCGGCAGCCCCTTTCACTCCGCCAGAGACCGGGGCTTCTATTGCATGAAGGCCTTTATCTCGGGCGGCGCTAAGCAGGCGTTTTGAGCTGCTTGCGGCAATTGTGGAGCAATCAATAATTAAGGATTGCTTTTCGATATCTTCCAGCAGACGATCTTTATCAATATAAAGGTATTCCACCGCAGTACTGCTGGGCAACATACTTATAACAAAATCTGCTCCCTTCACCGCTTCTTTTGCCGATGAACATTTTTCCACTCCCTGCTCTACAGATGCCTGGAGTAAGGCCTCTACAGGGTCGAAGCCTTTCACAAGGAACCCGGCTTTGGTTAAGTTGTAGGCCATAGGGGCGCCCATATGCCCCAGACCAAGGAAGGCGGCGATTTTATTCATGACGTTACCCAAAAAATAAAACTGTGTTGGTATATGGAGTTACTTAAGTTGTATGGTCATATTAGCCTGTTCGGCGTGTTCAATATCTGAATCGAACCAGCGAGCGGTGATAGTTTTTGTCTCAGTATAGAAACGTACGGCCTGCTTACCATAAGCGTGAAGGTCTCCATAAAATGAACTGCGCCAGCCAGTAAAACTAAAGAAGGGCAGTGGAACCGGGATAGGCACATTGATGCCTACCTGCCCCACAAGAATTTCATGCTGATATTTACGTGCGGCTGCTCCGCTGGCCGTGAATATGGACGTTCCATTGCCATAGGGGCAGTTATTCACCAGTTTTATAGCTTCATCGAGGTGATCTACACTCACCAGACACAATACGGGACCAAAAATCTCATCGGTATAAATTGACATTTCGGTAGTGACATTGGCAAACAATGTCGGGCCAACCCAGTTACCATGGGGATACCCCTCCACTGAGACCTGTGAACCATCCAGCAGGCAGTTTGCCCCCTCTTTTTTACCTGTCTCGATATAACCCAGTACTCGCTCCTTTGCTGCGGGAGAAATCAAGGGGCCATAGTCGGATTGCGGACTCTTCCAATGCCCAGGTGTTATCTTTGCCATCGCGTCCCGTATTTCGGGTATCCAACTTTGCGCCTCACCCACTAATACCGCCACTGAGATAGCCATACATCGTTGACCGGCAGCACCTACAGAAGAGCCGATAATGTTGTTAATAGCGGCCCCTTTATTGGCATCCGGCATGACCACCATATGGTTTTTTGCCCCGGCAAAGGCCTGGACTCTTTTTAAATATTGGGTGCCTGTTTGATAAATATGGCGGCCCACTGGCACTGAGCCAACAAAAGAAATGGCTCGAATATCTGGGTCCTTAAGTAAGAAATCTACTTGCTCGCGACCTCCATGGATAACTTGTAGCACACCTTTGGGGGCTCCTGCCTGCTCAAACAGTTCAGCCAGTTTGCACGGTGTAATGGGATCCTGTTCAGAAGGTTTAAGGATAAAGGTATTGCCACAGGCAATGGCTAGCGGAAACATCCACAATGGAATCATTGCGGGAAAGTTAAATGGCGTAATACCGGCGCAGACGCCGATGGGCTGAACATAGGAATAGCAATCTATAGCGCTGGCAACGTTTTCAACGGTTTCACCCATTAACAAGGTCGCAATATTGGCGGCATGTTCAACTACCTCAATACCGCGCCAAATATCCCCTTTGGCGTCCTCAAACGTTTTACCGGTTTCCTCTGCGAGAATTTCAGCCAGGGTCTCTTGGTGCTCCTTCAGAAGAGCCTGGTATTTGAGCATAATGCGCGCTCTAGTAGGGACTGGGGTATCCCGCCAGGTAATGAACGCCTGCTTTGCGGCGGAAATCGCCTGGAGTTGCTCGGCCTCAGTGGTATAGGGCGCCTGGGTTAAAACCTCCCCTGTGGCGGGGTTTGTTACATCCAGCCACTCCTCGGTATTGGATTGCAGCCAGTCGCCGTCAATGAATAGAGGAAGGCGTGAAGGGATGGATTTATTCATATTATTTGCCTTACCAGTAACAGATGGAGAAGTGCCACACAGTTTAGGCGTTGCCTGATTGAAAAAAGAGGTGTTTTGCGCCGCTTCTTGATAGGAAAAAGATCGGCTTTGATTCTAAAGCGTATTATGGGGTAGTGAATATCGATAAATATCTTTTTTTGTGGGCTTCTCATCTTTTTTAGCAATATTGGATTTTTGTGCGCACCTTCTCAACCTGAACAATAGATTCTCTGGTTTCAAACTTCGGCCATATTCATACTGTTAGTATGCTATCTCTATAGGTTCGAAGTGATTTTTGTGAGGTTTTCTATTCATTTACTTTAAGAGAGAGGGTGGACGGTGTTTCATAATAAAATAATACAAGTATTTATTCTGTTTGTTTTGGGTTCCTTAAGCGCATTTTTATCTGCAACCACTTTGGAGGATCTAAGGTCTCACACTCCTACGTCAGATAAGACCTGGGCAGAACAATGGTTTTATAACATTGCCGTGCCGGATGTTGGTTACTTCAAAGTAAGCCTCCAAACGTATATTGCCCCAGATTTTATTGCGCCGGAACCCAAGGCTTATATCCACTTGGCGTTTTCGCCAAGAAACGGTGTTGAGGTAAAATATGATATTTTTAGAGATGAAGTGATTTTATCTAATCCAGATGGTTCCGAGGGTTTTTATTACGAAGTGCCCGGTGTGGTTATGGCAAATGAGGAGGGGATAAGAGTAAATCACTCAGATTTTAATTTCTCTATGCGTTGGAACGGGGAGCATCATCATTATTGGCATGGTTTAAATCCTGGGCAGACACCGTTTGGCATTATTCCAGAGCTTCCGGGAGTTGGCGGAAGATGGTTTCTCTACACAGTTGGAACCCCTGTTGAATACAACTTTAGCGATGCTGGCCAGTCGTTAATAGGACTGGGTTATGCCCAGTTGGATAAGGGATGGTATGACAAGGAATCCAGTGCTGGCATGATCTACTCCATGGGCTTGTCAGATGAACTTTACTATATGTTCACCGGGGCAAAACTGGGGGAATCTGATTTTGAGATGTGGGCTGGCAGGTATATTTCAGATGAGTATGACTTAATATTTCATCCGGCATTTAATAATCTTTCGGTAAAGAGGGAGCTGGATGCTTGCACTGGTCGTATCAAAGTTGAGCTAAACAAAATAAAGTACAAGTTGATCATGGAGGCGCAAGCCAATATTAATAGCTTTTATCCATTGTTGTTCCCTTCAGTCATTATCTTTGGGGGTGAGCAAAGGTATATGAAGTCTATGCAGGCCAACATTGATTTCTCTCTGTATAAAAAAGGAATTTTGGTTGAATCTATCCAGGTGCCCCAGGGGCTTCTGGAATTTAGTGGTCCCTTGGCTTGTGATGGTTTTTTTAACTGAGATGTAATGTTATTAACAGGATAATTCATTATTTTCACTTTGAAAGGCGGAACTCTAGGGTTTCGCCTTTCAAAGTAAGTCGGCAGTCCTATTGGTATCAAAAAGTGAAACTACCTACCTTGGATCAGCCAATCTTGTAATGCGCTATGTTCAATTTCCCCGATAACCGCCATGCCTGGATGATTCCTGTCTTTCAAGAGCACAACCTCGATATGATCCTGGTTCAGCGTTCGGAAGTGATCGTAGGGTGATATTGAGTCAGTATTAGAGGCAAATAAAAGCACGGGTACAGAGGATTTGGTGAGCAAGGGTTCAATTTGTGTTTCCAGTAAGCCTATATTGACTCCTTCGAGGGCAATTAATGCTCCCTTTCTTATTTCTTCCTCAGAGAGCGCTTTACTCAGTAGTGGAAAATTTTCTTTGGCATAATTATAAACAGCCTGATCAAACTTCAACATGGGGGCCTGTAATATCAGGCCACAGATGTCTTGCCGCGATTGAGTGATTCTCGCTGCGGTAAGACTTCCCATAGAATTTCCAAGAAGGTAAATAGGTTTGCTTTCTATTATGTCTTTATGAATAAGGTCGTCCATTAGCCTGTTGATCACTTCGCTATCACCAACACCATATTCCTTATGGCCTTCGGATTCACCATGGCCGAGAAGATCTGGAATCACTACCTGAAACCCAAGGAGGCGAAAGTATAATGCTGAGTTAAGCATGAACTCTTTTGAGATTCGGAATCCATGTAAAAGGACGATGGTGCCAGAATAACTGTTTTTTAATTTTTCTTTGTCTATAGAAAAATCAACTTGGCTGGTTTGGTTGCCTGAACCAGTTTCTATAGAGTATTTTAGCCTCCCCCCTTTCAAAGGGGCAGCATGAAAATAACTGATGCAGAGATTTCTTTGTTTGTCACAGTAGTTATTTTTATTAAATCCCCATGATTTAATCTGTTCGTTGGAAATTATGTGGTTGTAAGAGAGGCTTTTTGAGCTTGCAATATATTCTGAAATGTTGAATGCGCAAGATGAAATAAGTATGCAAGATGATATGGTCAAAAATAGTTTTATTCGTTTCATTTTTATGGAGTTTAAGTGATCAGTTAGCTTATGTGTGAATTCAAAAATTAACAGGGCCATGAATCACAGATGTGCCGGTGGTGGCGATTACATGTTACAGCCCTAAACCGACTCAACGAGAGATAATGGGTGAGTTCTAGCAAATATAGGTAAGCAAGGTCTACCTTTCTTTTTGATTGTTATAGGGCAGTGTAAAGGTTTTAACTCAAGTGTTGCGTCTTACCGACTAGGACACTAGTCAAATAGAACGAGGAACTGGATGACCAGATAGTCAAAGGTGAGCGGTGTAGGCGAGGCTAAGAGGGATGCCGGGCTCTAACGAGAGTTTTTTAGTTTTCAGAGGTTGGCGGCAGACAAATAAAATTCGCTAACCGCCAAGAATAATAGGGGGGAATATTTAATTTAGGTTAATTCCGGCCTCCCTGGAGGCTGTATCAAAGCCGTTGGCCTGCGAGTTAGCCTGCAAATTGAGGGTATAGGTTAACAGGGTGTAATCTTTAGGGTCCGCCTTACAGATAAAACCCATAGAGCGGGCAAAAATTTGTACGCGTTTGTTATCTGCGGACTCAATGGAGTAAATCCGCTCTAAGCCCTGCTCCCTGGCACAGTCAATGAGGCGCTGTAGCATTAGCCGACCGAGCCCCAATCCCTGCCAATCATCACTGACAACAACTGCACATTCACAGGCTCTTCCATCGGCGTCCAGGGCATAGTGCGCAGTGGCCACGGCTGTTTGTGCATGATCACTGTTGCAAAGGGCAATAAAGGCTTCATGTATCTGATGGTCGTTATCGGTGAGCAACTCAATCAATTTTTGACTGGCTTTACTGCTGCCGCCAATAAATCGATCACGGCGGGTCTGTGGCGACAGGTCTTCAATCAACGCCTTTTCCAGCTGGCCATCACTGCGACATACAGGACGTATCGAGACCCTGCGGCCATTGTCGAGTGTTACCTGCTCAATTTTATGTTCGTTACCGACACTACTGTTGTGTGACATGGTTGTGAATATCCCGACAGCACTTGGCTGAATCATTTGTGGTTCGCAACGGGGGTTGGATATCACAAAGATAGACGCTCGCGTTGCGAACGTGGAACTATGTTACGGTCGAATCGCCCAGATCCCTAACACATCTCACACTCTTGGAAAGAGAGAGTTTGGAACTATACAGTCAGTTTGTATGTGGTATAGTGTTCCGGCTGAATTTTCTCAGCTGCGTCATTTGTAGACCGGTAATCCACCGGTATCCTCCCGTGAACTTTTCTTAAATTCTTCCCGGAACCTTCTACTGAATGCCGCGCGCCGATTAACCGGTGAATAGACGGCTGTGTGTATCGAGCATTTTCTGCTCTGGATGCCAACTCCGATTTTTCTATTTGCACCTCTGTGGTGCGAATGTGTTTGATTGCGCCTGGAGCGCAGTTTGAGGTTATTTATGTTGTTTGAAGATCTGGGCCTCGCCCAGGAGATTGCCCGTGCGGTTTCTGAGCAGGGGTATAGCGCGCCTACGCCCATTCAGGCCCAGGCCATCCCAGCTGTGATGCAGGGCAATGATATTATGGCTGCGGCCCAGACGGGTACCGGTAAAACGGCTGGTTTTACTCTGCCGCTGCTACATCTTCTGAGTTCCGGGGAGCGTGCGAGTAGGGGCCGGGTTCGTGCCCTGGTGCTAACCCCAACCAGAGAACTTGCTGCGCAGGTATTCGATAATGTGCAGAGTTACAGCAAATATCTGCCCTTGCGCCACTCTGTTGTGTTTGGTGGAGTGAAGATCAACCCGCAGATGGTCCGACTACGCGGTGGTGCGGATATCCTGGTGGCGACACCGGGGCGCTTGTTGGATCTATACAATCAGGGAGCCATCCGTTTTGATCGGCTTGAGGCCCTGGTACTGGATGAGGCCGATCGCATGCTCGATATGGGCTTCATCCACGATATCAAGAAAGTGTTGAGAGTTTTGCCGGCTAAGCGTCAGAACCTGTTGTTTTCGGCCACTTTCTCCCCGGAAATACGCCAGCTGGCAAAAGGGCTGGTGAAGAATCCGCTGGAAATTGATATCAGCCCACGCAATACAACCACGGAAACGGTGCGCCAGAAGTTACACCCTGTGGATAAGGCCCGTAAAACCAAACTGCTGAGTCGCCTGATTCGCGGAAACGACTGGCACCAAGCCCTGGTATTTAGCCGTACCAAACACGGTGCCAATCGCCTGGTGAAGCAGCTTGAGGGCGATAATATTCGCGCGGAAGCAATTCACGGCAACAAGAGTCAGAATGCACGCACCCGTGCCCTGGCCGACTTTAAAGCGGGCAAGGTACAAATTCTGGTTGCCACTGACATCGCTGCCCGTGGAATTGATATCGACCAACTGCCCCAGGTGGTTAATTTTGATCTGCCTAATGTGCCCGAAGATTATGTGCATCGCATTGGCCGTACAGGCCGGGCAGGTGCGAGCGGACAGGCGGTTTCTCTGGTTAGCGCAGATGAAATCAAGCAGTTGCGCGATATCGAGCGCTTAATTGGTAAGCCGATTCTCCGCGAAGAAATTGAGGGTTTTGAGCCAGATCATCAGTTGCCTGAATCGGGTAATCCAAAGCGCGGCGGCGGACAAAAACCGCGCGCTAATGGTCAAAAGCGCAGCGAAGGAGCGCGCGGTAACGGCGACAGTCGTGGTGGGCGCAATGGCGAGGGTAACCGTTCCGGCAATCGTGGGAATAGTCGTGGCAATGGTGAGAGCCGGAGCAAGAGCGGCTCGCGTAACGGTGGAGACAGTCGCGGAAGCTCCGGGGCTCGCAGCAAGAGCAGCGAGAGCGGGCGCGGGAATAGCCCTTCTGGCACCGCTCCCCAGCGGGCGCCCCGTCGCCGCCCCGCAGGGGGCCGCTCTGAAAGCGCTTAACCATTAAAATAAAAAAGCGGCGATAAGCCGCTTTTTTATTTCCTGTCTATTTGTTTCTCTAAGTATCGCTTTTAAAGCGTTTTCAATCGTATTTTTACTGCTAAAGAAAAAGTTCACTCGATATTTGGTACCAGTGTTCAGTTCTGTGCTTAATATTCTTTCCTCTTTCCTCTTTCCTCTTTCCTCTTTCCTCTTTCCTCTTTCCTCTCATTTTATGTCACATCTTTAAGTAGTATTCGTGTTAATTTATGTTTGCTTTTAAAAGCGATTTTACAAGGAGATGTTGTGAAGCTTAGATTACTCGCAAAATATTTGGGACTTTCCTCGGCTGCTTTTCTATTTACAAACACTGCAAGTGGAGAGGTTCAGTTTCAGCCGGTAGAAATTTATTCCTCAGGATCAAAGGCAGAAGCGGTCGCTATTGCCGATTTTAATAATGATGGACTTGATGATGTTGTACTAACTACATCGAGCAACTTTGATCCTGAAAATGACTTTAAATTAAAGGTATTTCTACAGGACGAATTTGGTGGTCTGGCGGGTTCTATTGATTATCCACTTACAGGTGGAGAGACAAGTCTGCCTCAATCTATTGCAGTGGGTGATCTTGATAATGATGGTTTGATAGATGTTATTGTTGGACTTGACAGTGGCGTAACTGAGATATATCTGCAAGATCCCGTTGACGGTTTAGTATATGCGGAATCTTTGGAAAATTCCTATTCTGAGCGAGTCGCAATTGCCGACCTTAGCAATAATAGTAATAAAGGAATTCTCGGGGTTAGTTGGGAAGAGAATGGTGCTGTAATAACCCATAAAGTAGGGGGGGCACCTACCTATGTAAGTACCGCTAGCGATCTAGCTATTGAAAGTCTAGGGCAAATGGCACTGGGTGATGTTGATGGAGATGGTATAACGGATATTTCTCTAATTGCTAACGGGTCTCCCGAAAATAGCCTGGTTGTTCTATCGCCGGATGATTCTTTGAGGTTGAATGAAATTACCAGTATTGAATTAGATGGAAATGCTGATGATATTCAAATAAAAGGGATCGCCATTGGTGACCTTAATAATGATGGGCGCAACGATATTTCCGTATCACTCGTTGGTGAGGGGCGTCTTAACCCTGGAGTCGCGGTATATTACCAGGGAGAAGATGGCTTATTGCAGCAGGCTGACATTCATAACTATGGCGGCATTCCTGGGGAACTTTTAATAAAAGATATTGATAATGATGGTTTTGCTGATTTAGTTGTCTTGCCGGTTGGTGGCGAATTCTTAAGTATTTATCAGCAGCAAGATGATGGTGCTTTGGCTATGAGTGAACAGATCGCCATTCCAGGTGCGATGTATACCAACCCTCAGAGTATGGCTAGTGGTGATGTGAACGGGGATGGTATTGCAGATATCGTTATCGCAAATCCTTCCCAGGGATTGGTTGTACTAAAAGGTAGTGCTGGGCATATCAATCAGCCGCCCACAGCGGTTGCCGGTGAAAATCAAACGGTTGAAGGTAATACGGCGGTATTGCTCGATGGTACTCTGTCTTCTGATTCCGATGGCAGTATCGTGGCCTACCGCTGGACACAGATTTCCGGGACCTCCGTCATCTTAAATGACTCTAGTGATGGCTTTACTAGCTTTACCGCGCCTTCCGAAATTACTGGAGTGGTGCAAGAGTTAATTTTCGAGCTGGAAGTTGAGGATGATAAGGGTCTAAAGAATACTAGCAAAGTAACGATTAGTGTTGGGGTTAACTTAGATCCTGTTTTGGTAGTCGATCTGATAATGTCAGCATTTACTGCCGGCCAAGAGGTTACATTATCTGCAGGTCAGTCTTATGATCCTGATGGAACCATCGTTAGCTATCAATGGCAGCAGGTTTCTAGTGGCCCGCGTATTGAACTGAAAGAGCTTGATGATGGCTCCGTAACATTTATTGTTCCCAAAATAGTTGCAGAGCCAGGAGTTTCCTACTCAGCACTAGTATTTACGATTGAGATTGAAGATAACGGCGGCGCAAAGGTTAAACAGAAAAGGTATTTTTTTGTTAAAGTGTTAACAGCTCCTGTGGTCGGAAGTGCTTTTCTAATAGTAGACCCAGGCGAGGAAGTCTTGCTTCAAGATTGGGTTGGGGATAATGACGGCCATATTGTAGATTATCGCTGGCGTTCACTCTCCGATATGGATATCGAATTAACAGCCCTCGCCGATGGTAGCGCAAGCTTTTTAGCTCCCCAAATTCCTGAGGGTACAGAAGTCACACTGGAATTTGAGCTTGAGGTTGAGGATAACGATGGCCTGACAGCCACGGGGGTATTTACTGTAATTGTTAAGCGGAATATTCCCCCGTTTATTGGGATAAGTTTTCAACCATTGGCTTTACCGAATACAAATATTACTTTGGATGGTTCCCATTCAGGTGATTCAGATGGATTTATTGTGAGTAAACAGTGGGAGCAAGTATCAGGTCCCCCCGTTGAATTGATGGATGCTAATACTTTAATTACTAATTTTAAAGCGCCAGCAGAGCCAGCCGTATTGTCATTCAAATTGAGTGTCACTGATAATAGAGGGGTGACACTTCAGTCTACTGTCAGTATAGAGGTTGCGTTAGTTTCTCCCAGAGTAATAAGTACGACTCAAGAAGTGGGGCCCGGTGAAAATATCATACTGGCTCCTGATATTTTTTGGGACGCTCCAGGTGCGCATATTGTAGATTATCGTTGGCGTTCACTCTCCGATAGGGATGTGGAATTGACAATCCATGCCGATGGTAGCGCGAGTTTTATAGCGCCACAAAATCCGGGGAGTGAATTTACTCTGGAGTTTGAGCTGGAGGTTGAAGATAACAATGGCCAGACTGCTACGGGTGTATTTACAGTAATCGTTGAAGGAAATATTCCACCGTTTATGGTGGTTGCATATGGGGCTGTAGGCGGTGTTAAGACTAATACAATTTCGACCTTGAGCGGTGGGGCTTCAAGAGATCAAGATGGAACTATTGTGAGCCAGAAATGGGAACAGGTATCGGGTCCATCCGTTGAGTTGATTGATGCGGACAAACTGACTGCTTATTTTATGACTCCAGCGGAGCCTGCCAGTTTATCTTTTAAATTCAGCATAACGGATGATGATGGAGCGACGACCGACACGACTATAACCTTAGATGTTGAAGAGTAGATAATAATAAAGGCGAGCCTCACAAGAGGCTCGCTTTCTATTACTGTTGTTTATAATTGGCCATATAATTCAAAGTCAATACAGTCAAAGCCTCAGTACCTTTGCGCAAAGCACTTTCATCCACATAAAACAGCGGTGAATGGTTGCTTGGCGCTTTGCTTGGATCTTGGCCTTGTGGGGTTACGCCAAGGAAGTAGAAGAAGCCGGGTACTTCATTCGCATAGTAGGAGAAGTCCTCGGCTCCGGTTATTTTCGGGACTTCGACCACGCGCTTGTCACCCACTACAGACCTTAAAATAGGCAGAGCCTTTTCTGTTAGCTCGGCATTATTGATCGTTACAGGGTAACCCTCCAGAATTTCTACCTCGGCGCTAGCCCCAGAACTTTCGGCAATTAATTCCGCAGTGGTTTTTAAGCGTTTAAAGATCTCAGCGCGATTATCCATATCAAAATTGCGAATAGTGCCATTCAGATAAACGCTGTCTGGAATAATATTGTTGCGCACGCCACCATCGATACGGCCGTAAGAAATTACCGCTGGCTCTTTGGTGATATCGACCTGGCGGCTGACAATCGCCTGGGTGCCCATGACCACCTGTGCAGCGGCGACGATGGGGTCAACGCCGCCCCAGGGGCGTGAGCCATGGGTCTGGCGGCCGTTGATAGTAATGCGGAACTCATCGGCAGCGGCCATAAGTGGGCCCGAGCGATAGCCGATGACACCGGAGGGTAGAGAGGAAGTCACATGCTGACCAAAGGCCACGTCCGGCTTGTACTTCTTGAAGATGCCCTCTTTGAGCATCAGTTCAGCCCCGCCTTCCTCATCATCGGGTGCGCCCTCTTCAGCGGGCTGAAAAATAAACAGTACGTTGCCGGCCAACTCATCGCGCAGGCCGGCGAGTACCTCGGCAGTGCCCATCAGCATGGCTACATGGGTATCGTGGCCACAGGCATGCATTACGCCCACGTCTTTGCTTTGGTAAGTGGCTCGCGCCTTGGAAGCGAAGGGGACATCGGTTCTTTCGGTGACCGGCAGAGCGTCCATATCCGCGCGTAGGGCAACGGTTGGTCCGGGTTTGCCACCTTTCAAAAAGCCCACTAGACCGGTATGGGCGATATCGGTTTCTACCTCAAGGCCCAATGTGCGCAAGTGCTTTTCAATGTATTTGGCGGTTTCAAATTCGCGATTGCCCAGCTCGGGATTCTGGTGCAGGTGGCGGCGCCATTCGATGACCTTGGATTCGGTATCCTGTAATAGTTGCTGTGGTCCTTGATCGGACGCAGACGCTGGGCTGGTCAGTAGGGCAGTGCTGATGGCTAGCGGTAGGAATAATTTTCTCACGGATTTCCCCTGGTTCTCATTATCGTTAGCCGATTCTAACGGGCTGGGAGAAAAGCGCCAGAGGTAATTAAGTCTGTTCCTTTTAGTAGATGCTGCTAGATTATTAGCCTTTAAAACAGACTCACGGAGTGGCTCGGTGTATATAGGTTCACTCCTATCGGCTCAGAGATATTGTAGATTCTGAAAGCACTGATTGATTGCCGATTCGAATTTTTATATTGCTTCTGAATATTGAGTTTCACGATATTGTGAATACCTTTACAATAAATTTTATTAATATTAAAGGGTGCCAGGAGAAATTTGATGAAGCGAGTGAAAAGAGGGATCTTGATAACTGTCTTTTGGGGGGCGGAATATTTTGTTCGTTAACGAATTTTATTTTATGTGTACCATAAAAAAGCAGTGAGACGGCTATGGAATTTGTGAGAAGTAAAGAGTTTACCGGTAAGGTTGCCTGGGAATCAAAATTAATCGCCAATATGGATGGTGTTACAACCAAATTGCATTGGACCGATAAGCCCTATGTTTGGCATATTAATGATGGCCAGGAAGTTTTTGCCGTACTTGGTGGTTGTGTTGAGATGTTTTATAAGGTAAACGGGCAGGTGAGATCGCAGCTATTAAATACTGGTGATATTTTTTATGCATCGGAAGGCACTGAACATGTCGCTCATCCGCGAGGTGAGGCTCGGGTTCTGGTGATAGAGTGTGAGGGCAGCGTATGATAAGTCTTCCCCAGAGATGTTTAGTGATTGACTGAATACAGTAAAATCTATAGGTCGATATTTTATTTTTTCTTTGGGCCGATTGATTTCGATTTTTTATCGCTCTGCGATAAGGGCTTTTTAGCAATATTTAAGAGTTATTCAGCTTCAAGTATTTTATCTTTTAAGTTGTGGATAGTGTTCTCCCCTAGCGCTGGCTAAGTATTGAATTTTAGGTGATTAAAGAAAGGAAAATGGTCTATGTTGGCATTGAGACCCAACTGCGAGTGTTGCGATAAAGATCTCCCATCTCACTCGGTTGAAGCGATGATTTGTACTTATGAGTGCACTTTTTGCCGTACTTGTGTTGAGGAAGTTTTAAGTAATGTCTGCCCTAATTGCGGTGGTGGTTTTTGTTCTCGCCCCATTCGTCCACAAATAGCGCGGCGTCCTGGAGTGGGGCTCGAGTTTCAGCCGCCCTCGGGGCAGCGGGTACTGAGCACATTTAGCCGGGAAGAGATGCAGGAATTTGCCCAGTCGATAAAGGGAATTGTTGCCGAAGCGCGCTGACTTCCTGAATAACGTGGGACAGAGCTCAGCCTGGTGACCAGCTGTCATCTATTGGTCAGGGGTAATGAAATGAGGGCCATCCTTGCAGTGGCCATTTTATACAAAGATAGACCACCCGGTTATTTTATGGGCCAGGCTGTCCTCAGGACGGAGTTCTGGGGCTAGCATAATTTCCTCTGACCCCTTAACTTATATCGCCTTTTTTGGGGATCTTATAGGGATAACTATGACGAGTATCGTAGCGGACATCGGCGGCACAAACGCCCGCTTTGCGATAGCCAGGCCAGTTGGGCAGGGTTATGCGCTTGAAGGGCTGAAGGTGGTGGATTGCAAACGCTTTGATGGGTTTGACGCTGCTTTACAGCACTGGCTCGATGGCCTCGATCAGCCCAGGCCCGATAAAGCGTGTATTGCCGCTGCGGGTCCGCTGGAAAAAACGGCTTCCGGTAGCCGCGTTTATATGACCAACCTGGGGTGGAATATTGAAGCCGCCACCTTAGCTGAGGCGTTTCAGTTTCCCCACTTGGAGCTGATCAATGATTTTGCCGCACTGGCTCAATCGCTGCCGCGTTTGTCTGCCAACGACTATCAAGTACTGCGGGAGGCTCCTCGCTTACCTGGAGCCCCTATGGCAGTTCTGGGGCCGGGCACAGGTCTTGGTGTGGCCGGATTGGCAGAGGCTGAAGGCCGTTACCATGTCCTCGCGGGAGAGGGGGGTCATGCCAACTTGACGGTCTCAACTGAGCGCGAGCTACAGCTATTACAGATTTTAATGAAGAGCCGCGCTCCGGTTTTTAATGAGTGGGTTCTCTCCGGCAATGGGCTGGTAAACCTGTACCGCGCCGTATGTACGTTAAATGGTAAAACACCCGATGATCTGGCCCCGCCGGATATTAGTGCCCGTGGCCTGGATAACTCCGACCCCTTTTGCAGAGAGACTCTGCTGGATTTTCTCGGCTTCCTCGGTAGCGCCGCAGGAGATGCCGCTCTGTATATGGGTGCTAAGGGCGGTGTCTTCCTGGGGGGGGGAATACTGCCGCGCATTGCCGAACTGCTGCCCGAGAGCGCGTTCGAGCAACGCTTCCTCAACAAAGGGCGGGTTCATCAGTGGATGGAAGCCGTACCGGTGTACGCGTTAAATGCGGGATATCAGGCACTGATCGGTGCCGCAGTACAACTGGAAGGTTGATCTTTTCTTGTCCTCTCACGTCTCTAGCATCCACTCGTTAGTCCGTTTGTCAGGTTATTAATATCTGTCGCTGCAGGTTGTAATCTAGCAGCGCCTTAGTGTGTTTAAAGTCACAGATTCTCCCACCTCCTCCCCCCGCGGGGGAGGATGTTATGGATAGGGGGCCGGCCTAGGATGCAGGGTCTCAACATAACGATAAGTCCAGGGAGAAGATGATGAGTCTATCCAATAAAGGTAAAGGGGCGCTCAGACCCACTTTGCTGTCTGCGGCCATTGCGGCCTCTGTGTCCGCCTCTATTGGGGCTTACGCACAGGAGCAGGAAGCACTGGAAGAAGTAACCGTTACCGGTATCCGTGCAAGCGTCTTGGGTTCCCTTGAAGCCAAGCGCAGCGCGGATGTTGTGGCGGATGTGGTGGATGCGGGTGCGCTGTCATCTCTTCCCGACCAGTCTATTGCCGACGCCCTGGGCCGCCTGCCCGGCGTTACCACCGTGCGCTCTTCCGGCCAGTCGTCAGAACTGAATATTCGCGGTATGAATGGCGACTTCCTGCAGACTACGCTGAATGGCCGAGAGCAGGCCTCCACCAGTGGTTACACCGAAAGCACCCGCTGGATTTCCTTTGACCAGTACCCGGCCGAGCTGATCAGCCAGGCCGCGGTGTACAAGTCTCCTAAAGCCTCCCACATTGAAGGTGGTGTGGCCGGCTCTGTTGAGCTGAAAACGGCCAACCCACTGGATGCCGAGAAAGAGCACAACTTCAATGCCAATGTACGCATGTCGTTTAACGACGCTGCTGATGATGTAGGTGCCGATGAATTCGGCCAGCGCGTAACCCTGTCGTATATGGGTAAATTTATGGATGACAAGGTTGGTGTGGCCCTGGGTTACTCACACCTTGAGCAGCCGAATAGTTTTACCAAGGCGCGTGCTGGGGCTGACGAGCAGCTGGGTTATGACAATGTTGGTCTTCAAGGCGAGGGCGATGTAAATGTTCCCCGCGCTTTTCAGTGGCAAGCGGGTACAGGAACCGATACTCGCGATGGCTATCTGGCCAGTGTTGTTTTCCAGCCGACTGATAACTTTAAAGCTCAGCTTGATTACTTTAAGTCTGAGTTCGAGCGTATCGATACCCGTCATGGTATTACGGTTGGGAATTTGGATCAGTATGGGGGTTATATTGGTACTGGAGCGGTAATTTCCGGTGGCGCTGTGACAGAAGCAAGTCTCAATGTTACTGATACCATCAGTGGTCCCTGGTTTGAGGCGCGTTCCGAGGATCAGTCTACTCAGGCCGATAGCGATAGTATCGGTTTGAATCTGGAGTGGAATATTGCTGATCGTCACACGCTGGTTTTTGATTACTCTTACAGCGAAGGCACCAAAACCCGCAAGGACCAGATTGTGTCCATGCATGCCTATGATTTAGGTTACAACGAGGAGGGTGACCTGGAAACTTGGCAGGAAGCCGCGAACCAGGGTTTTACTTTTAAGATGGATGGGGAAGGAATCCCCACTTCGGCGTTTATGGGAGTGGATTTTACCAACCTAGACACCATGCGCCTTTCCCGTTACGAAGAGTATCCTCATCAGTACACCGATGAGGTAGAGGCTTTTAAGCTGGACTACCAGTTTGATCTGCAATGGGGGGCTATCGCCTCTTTAGAAGCCGGTGTTCGACTCTCGGAGCGTACTTTCGATTCAGATCGTAGCACCTTCCTCTATGGCAGTCGTGATGGTCAGTACAACGGATACTGTGCAGATAATATATCTGACGTCGAATGTATGCCCCAGCCACTTGATGGCTTCGTTAAAGTGGCATCTGTCGATGGAGCTCCAGACCATTTTGTTGTAACTAACATGGATGGCTTGGCCTCCAGCATTTTCGGCACCGGTAATTACGGCGGTGTTAAGATGTTTAGTGATGGTAAAGACTGGACATATATTGAGTCCGGTGCGGTCACCGAGGAAGTTTTCGCATATTACCTAATGGCAAACATCGATACTCAATTGGGTAGCATACCGGTCACGGGTAATTTTGGTGTACGTGTTGTTGATACCGATGTGAAATCCCGTGGTATCCAGAATGTCGGTGCTGGTAAAGGTATTGAGATTACTGATGATCTGGGTGTAACCAGTAACGACTATGATGATGTCGAATATGGCCCTGAATATACCGATACTTTACCTTCACTGAATTTAAACTTTGAGCTTACTGAACAGGACTATGTCCGTTTTGCAGCGGCCAAAGTTATGGGACGTCCACCGGTAGGGCAGCTGAAAGGCGGTGCTGGTTCGTGGAATTCTGATGGCGAAAATGACTACAACGTATGGACTAAAGGCTCCCCTTACCTAGACCCTTTCCGTGCGAACCAGTTTGATCTGGCTTATGAGCACTATTTCGAAGATGGTGGTGCTATAACGGCCGCAATTTTCTGGAAAGACATCGAAACCTTGGTTGAAGAGCAGTTTATTTATCTCGATACCCAAGAGGAGCGAGATGCACTATTCAACTCCTTGGGGATTATAGTGCCTGAAGGGCGTGAAGCGGCTGCATTTAAAACCTTCGTTAATAACGATAAAGGCGGTTATATTCGTGGTATCGAGCTGGCGGGTACTAAGACCTTCAATGAGCTACCGGGTATTTATTCTGGGCTTGGCATGACCGCTAGTTATTCTTATACCGAGAGTGAAACGGAAGTTACTGGAGGCAGTCTCTCTGGCGAAAATATGCCTTTACCAGGGCTGTCGAAAAACGTTTGGAGTACTACGGTATTTTGGGATATCGGTAGTTTCAGCAGCCATGTGAATGTGCGTTATAGGGATGAATTTACTCAGGTAATGTCTATCCCCGGCAGTTCTACTGTGGTTCCTGCCCGGGAGTACACGACTGTGGATGCTCAGGTGTCCTATGCCTTCGACAATGGTATCGATGTAGTTTTCTCAGCCAATAACTTAACGGATGAAGCGGATGTTAAGTCCTACGGCGTTGATGGCGTCTTGGGTGAATACACCGAGTTTGGACGTCAGTTCTATCTGGGTATGAATTATAGCTACTAAGTACTTTGACTAATCTTGTATAAACCGGATTGTTGATAAAAAACCGCCCGCCGAGCCATGCTCGTCGGGCGGTTTTTTTTCGATTGAAAATCGTGACGTGCCCCAAGGTTAAGCACGACGATAATAATTTGAGAAACGTTATGAACAGCCAAAATACAAAAGTTATTATTCTTGGCGGGGGGACCGCTGGTTGGATAACCGCTAATCTGATGGCGACCCATTGGCGGGATAAAGGGTTTGAGATTACCCTGGTGGAATCACCGGATATCGGCATTATTGGTGTTGGTGAAGGGTCAACACCATCGCTGAAGGGTTTTATGGAAACTATCGGCGTGAGCGAGGCGGAGTGGATGCCGCACTGTAATGCTACCTATAAAGTAGGTATTACTTTTAAAGACTGGTCCATTAAGCCAGGTTTTTCTGAGTATGTGCATCCGTTTGTGGGTCAGCCAGATCAGTTTAATATTCCGGCATTTTTTCATAACAGCTTTCTGCGCAGAAAAGGTATCGACCTTGAGGGGCATCCGGATCATTTCTTCCTGGCAACGGAAATGATCCGGCAAAAATTATCTCCAGTAGCACCGGAGAACTTTCCCTTTGATATTGCCTATGGTTACCATTTTGACTCCGGTTTGCTAGGCCAGTTTTTACGTCGTGTTGCCGAAGGAAAGGGTGTTAACTACAAGGCGGCAACGGTTGCCGGTGCTATGCTCGATACCCAAGGTAATATCGATCACTTGAAAACTACGGATGGCGAGGTGCTCAAAGCCGATCTCTATGTTGATAGCTCCGGTTTCCGGGGAAGCCTGATCCAGCAGTCCCTGAACGTTCCCTTTATTAGTAGTGCAGAGAGCCTATTTAACGATTCTGCAGTTGTATTCGCTACGGATCAGGAAAAAGACTATGCCGCACATACGATTTCTGCGGCGATGAAATATGGATGGGTCTGGAAAATTCCCCTGACTCACCGCAATGGTAACGGTTATGTGTACAGCTCCAACTTTATCGATGATGACAAGGCCGAAACTGAGTTTCGTGCGTATTTAGGCCTGCTCGATAGTGATGTCGAGGCGCGTCGGTTAAAATTTAAGGTGGGGCGGGTTGCCCAGCACTGGGTAAAAAATTGCCTAGCAGTGGGTCTCTCCCAGGGGTTTATCGAGCCTCTAGAGGCCACTGCCTTGGACATGGTACAGGAAACTGTGGTGCGCTTTATTGAGGCCTATAATAACGGTCATTACACCGATCAGTTCAGGGATGATTTTAATCACCGTATTAGCGCCCGCTTCGATGCCGTGCGCGACTATATTGTGGGTCATTATCGCATTAGTTCGCGAACGGACACGGATTACTGGATCGCCAACACGACCAATGAAAAGATATCGCCCTCTCTACGTTCGATACTAATGTCCTGGATGGCTGGTAAGAATATTACCGATGAATTGTTGGAGCAAAAGCTGGATACTTATTTTCCCGATACTTCCTGGAACTGCCTTTTGGCGGGAAAGGGGCTTTATCCAAATCGTGAACAGCTGCGTCCAGGCAGTGATCTGGCACACAAATATAAAATTGAAGATATCCGAGAGTTTAACCGGCGCTGTGCTTTAAACTTTAAATTACATAGGGATCAGCTGCTTACACTGCAGCAATCTTGAATTGCTTGTTTTGAAGAAAAGTTAAATGGAGAGAGAAGCCGGAAACTGTTGTTGTCCGGCTCTTCGTAAGATTATTCTTCTTCGATTTTTTCCAGTTTCTTGCTTTCTTTCAGGTGCAGCAGTCGTTTATCGCCGCGCTCGCCACGAATTCTTACCCGATCACCGGATTTCATGCCTTTGCGTTTAACCTCTTCGGCATCAATAAAGTAGTAAGTTCCGCTGGTTTCATCCTTGAGGCTGAAACGACGTTCGACCTTGCCGGTTTTAAAGTCTTCAGAGATGACTTCCTCTAAGGTTCCGGTGACGACTTCCTCTGCCTGACAGAAAAGGCTAAAAGTAATACTGAGTACGAATACTATAATTTTATACATAAAGTGTACCTTCTAAATTTAATGATTGGCGACGGTGGTGGTTCCCAGATTATTATTGCAGTCCTCAATTATCATATTGGACTGTTATTACTGCAGATTGATCGGCGTCACTGTTAGATTTGTAAGTAATGGTAATGCCAGCACTGTTATCTTCAAAGAAATCACCTGGACTCTCCAGTACGGCCACATGATTTGAATCTATATCATTTAAATAGTGAATGGTCACTGAATTTGCATAGTGAGAGTTTGGATTCAGGATGTTGTGGCCAACATGGTAGTTAACATAGTAGTGGCTCCGGCCATTTTTGCTGCCGTTACTTTGCACTTTGAGCTGTTGGGGGAGAGTCCCAGAGAGTTCGCCAGCGGTCAGCTCAATGGCTTGGATTTCTATATCCTGAATACTGCCAGCAACCTGGTTGATGGTAGTACTGTAATCAGGAGATAACTTGTACCAGCCCATAACTTCCCTGTGGGCACTGCCAAACAGGCGAGATTTTGAGCGGTTGCCCATTAGGGAGCCGGCGGTACCGTATTCACTTTCAGCCCTGCCGTCGTTATCTTCGTCCCACCCCGCGTGGCCTAGGCCAATATTGTGACCCAGCTCGTGCCCCATCACTAATTGATCGGTGCGTGCGGCAACCACACTCCACTTACCGCCTACAGAGGCAATACCGGTGCCGATCAGGCCGGCATCCTCGGCTTCTGAGGGGTAGATATAGACCTGATGGCGCCAGTCACTGAGATTCAAGGGCTGGCCATTATCATCAACCATCGTGTCACGGGCCCACTGGTGGGCATCGTCTCTCCAGGAGAAGCCGCCATCGGTGTATTCTCCACCCTGGCCTTGACGTGCTTGGGCACTTGCAACACTTAAAATCCCCCCATTTTGCGGGTCTGGAATACTGTAAGTGATACAGTCAATGGAGCTTTCTTCCACGCCCTGCTGACCGTAGCAGTAGTGGGGGAGGTCTTTACTGTCGATTCTATGTCTTAGAAACTTGAGTTGCCCCTGGGAGTTTTCCAGGTAGGCATTATCGAGGGAGTCGACATCATTGAAGACCATATCTGCGATATCGCTAACGCCCGCTTCTCTGGTGGCGATTGCGTCGGAGAAGTTCATAAATATAAAAACGATACTGCTTTCAGTGGGATCTGTGGTGGCAATTGAAAAAGTCACCGATTGCTCACTGCCATCGGTCAGCAGGAACTTGATGGTATCCTTACTGGTTTCCCCTGCTTTTAATACCCCAGCGTTGCTATCGAGTGAGTATGCCCAGGTTCCATCATTTTGAATGGTAAATTTACCGTACTGACCATTAATGGTGTCTGCCCTGAAGAGGGGAGTATTACCGTCGACATCCTCAATTTTTAATTGGCCGGAGGCGCGCTCTTTGTTATTCAGCACCAATGTAGAGAGGGGGACGCTTGGGGTGAAGGAATAGGGGTCGTCAGCGCCGGTTATCTGAATACTAATTTTGGTGGTGTCACTGCCGCTACCAACGCCGAGGGTAAAGACATCGCTTGTCTGCTCATCGAGATCCAGCGGATTGGCCAGGTCGCTATCCAGCGTATAGCTCCAGTTGCCATCTTTAGAGACAGTCAATGAGCCGTAGCGGCCTTGAAAGCTGGTATTTTCGAAGGTCTGAGAGGGGTTGGCGGCGTCAACCAGTTTGCCACTCGCAGAGGCTGTGCTGTCTTCTACAACGCGGCCTTCGCCGCCGCTAATGCTTATCCCCTGGCTGCTGCCACCGCCACTGCTATCTACTTCAGTTTCAGGGTTTCCGTCACCATCGCCACCAGAGCCACCGCCGCAGGCCGTCAGGAAGGCCGTTAGGCTGATCGCTGAAAATAGTTTTATCGATTCGTTCATATTGCTCTCGAAATCTACTTGTAATTTTTCGCAGGATTATAGAGGGGTGATTTTCTTATTCTGTGAAATTGGGTGGATATTCGGATTTTACTTTGGGTTTTAGGGGCTGATGGATATTTGGCATTTATAGAGAAAAAAACAAAATGATAGGGGAAATAAATTTCTTAATTACCTGTCAAAACATGTATTTTTTGCACGAAAAACTTACATTGGCGGATAAAAAATATCCGCTATTTCACTGGTGTGTCAGTAATGTGCATAAGTGGGGGCAAAGCGACCAATCTGACCATTGACCGCTGTATTGGCAAATACTGAAGGGTTATTCAGTTTTTGATAAGAGGCTCACCAGTTCCCCTATTTCCAACTCGTTGCAAGATTGTGACTCCTGACACCTTTGTAAGGTGCGCTTTATGGTGCTATTTCCGCTTTGCTCGGAGGCCAATTTCAAGAAATGTAGGGCCTTTTTCAGATTGTAATTGGTAAGGTCACCGGAACTGTAGGCCCTGGCCAGTTTTAAAGAGGCGCCGGTATGGCCCAGTTCAGAGGCACTTTTATACAGTTCAAGGGCCAGCTCCTGATCCTTGCTTACGCCCAGCCCCTGCTCATACATGCGGCCCTGGTTGAAGAGGCCATACATGGAATTGCGTTTTGAGGCGTGTTCAAACCAAGTCAATGCGTCAGTATAGTTTTGCTCACCGGTCTCTTCACCTAAGCTAAGAAATAACAACCCGAGGGCATTCATAGCGTCCACCGATCCGGCTTCTGCGGCCTGCTTCAAGTAACCTATTGCCTGTTGCAGATTCCGTTCTACTCCCAGACCATGTTGATAGAGTAACCCCAGGTTAAAACTGGCTCTGGCTGACCCCTGTTGTGCAGCATATTGGTATATTTTGAGTGCTCGCTGGTAATCCTGCTCAACGCCCGCGCCCTTAGCAGAGGCGTAGCCCAGACTGGTGATACAGTCGAGGTGGTTGACCTTAGCGCAGAGGGCATACCAGCCATAGGCAAGCTCGTGATTGGTCGGTAGTATTTTTCCGGTGGTATTTAGAGTGCCCATGCGAAATTGTGCCGGCAGGTGCCAGCGCAGTGCAGCCGCCTCAAAATCCCTAAGGGCAGATTGGGAATCTTGTCTTTGTTGATAAAGACCGTTTTCAGCAATTTTTCCTCTCAGATGCAAGGCCATAGGGAAACCGGCCTCGGCGGCCTGCTGCAGATAATACATGCCCTCCTCGCTCAGATTTTCATCGGCGACCTCAAGCAGATATTTACCATAGTAAAATTGTGCTGGAGGAAAATTCTGTTCTGCCGCTCGGCGGAGTAGCCTTTTAAAAGCGTCTTGTTGTGCGGACGGGCCCTGTAGGTGGAAGCCAGCCAGTTCAAACAGTGCCGGGGCATAGTCATGGTTTGCCGAGGCTTGGAGGTAATGTTGTACCTGCTCTTCCCTGGACTCGCTGTATTGAAAAGATGACAGTAGCAGGGCCATGATGTACTCGGCCTCACCGCTATTCATAGCTTGCGCGGCACTTGCCAGTAATTGTTTTGCTAGCGGCGTATCGGTTTCAATGCCGAGGCCGATTTGAGTGATATAGGCCAGTATGACTTTGGCCTCTTGCAGACCTTGGTCTGCGGCGGCAACAAACAGCTGGGCGCATTCATTCAGAGTAAACTTTGTGCTTTTACCAGCAAGGCACAGATTGCCAAGACTGATACTCGCACTAATGGAGCCCATGCCGATCGCTTCTAGGTAAGACTGCTCCGCCTGTAGGAATTGCCCTTCGGCCTCTTGAACTTGACCGATGGCATGGCGTGCGGCGTAATCAGTTTCTGCCATTGGCTGGATAATTTTTTTATAAAGCGCGTCAGAGAGACCTGCAAAGGGGTACTTAATCTCAAGTAGGCGGTGCAGGAAACGGGTATTGTCAAAATATATTTTTCTGACCTTGCTATTCTCTGGATCGCGCACATTGTAAATTTTATATAAACCGTTGCGGCTCGCAGCAAATTCAAAATAGCTATCGATGACTTCATAGCCTGACAAGCCGAGTAGGTCCTCGGCATCGCCCCAGCTGGCGATTTCATAGGCACTGTAAAAGGCGTCGCCCCTGCGGGTGGACAGTACACCGGTGGCGATAAAGTTGAAAATATTTTGGTGATGATTGGCCTGCGTATTATTTCCGGTGGACTCATAGCACTCGGTGGCACTCAAGTGTGGTAGTAACGAGATACTGTTGAGCTGAGTAATTTCCTGCCAATTTACTTCGGTACAGGTTTTCTGCCCGGACTCGATGGCTGCCATTTCTCCCTGGTAGCGCTGCTGTGCCTCGAGAGTTTTCAAGGATTGAGGCGATTCCAGGTAATGGCGCCAATAAGTTTCATAGAGGACGGAGTTCGGTATTTGCGCTACCTGTGCGGTTAAAGTCGACAGCGGATCTGTTGATGTTTCAATCACAGTTTGCGAGGTGCAGGCAGAGAACAGTAGGGCGATCGGTATCAGCAGCAGTTTTTTCATGTCTTATTTCCTGATCAGAGATTTAATCAGGTTTTTCATTTCCTGGCTGTTGCTGCGCTCGAGGGAGGCTTCACTCTTGGCCCAAAACTTATATTGTAGTGCTGTGTCGAGCTGCTTGAACTGCACCAAATATTGGGGCACATCCTGTTGCTCGACATGATCGGTTTTCGATTTAAAGGCGTACTTGACCTCTAGCCCATTCTTCAGCCGCTTTGCCCTGCGGGTAAAGGTGAACCAGGGGTTGTCGATACTGATGGTGTCCAGCTCTTCCTGCCAAAGTAATTCGCCGCGAATACGTACTGTCGCACTCTGCAGGACATCGACAGGGTGTGCCAGGGCCAATGGGGTCTTGCGAATAGGCCGCTGGGGTTTTGACAAGTAGGGCACGATGGCGGAGCCGTATAGAGAGAATATCTTGCGCGCGGAATGCCGCTGGGCAAATTCACTGATTTGGTAGTGTTCGGACACTTCCAGCTGGTTCTCCTGCAGGCTGTCCTTGTAAAGGATTTCTGGATTGGCGTTTACTCCTGGATAGTAGCCGGCAATAAAATTGGTATAGCTACTTTTGATCTGCTCGGAATCTGCGGAGAGGAAAAACTGACGCACCTGCTCAGCCTTTAGGTGCGTAAAGTGTGAGCGCACGTGCAGCTGCGCGCTGTTCTCTGCGGCATCGATCTCAAACTGTTCCTCGATACGGGCGCTGAGGCTGGCGACTTTCTCTGAACTGGGCTCCATGGCTTTGAGGCTCTGGGTATGTTCTGCGATAGGCAGTGCCAGTTCGTAGTCGAAAAACCCCTTATGTTCGATGTTGATACCCTGACCGGACGCGGTGGCGTCCACCCAGTATTCGCGGTCATTTAATATGATCAAATTGATCACATGGTTAAAAGTCTCGGGGGAGGGAATATCCCGGCCGATGTCCCGCCCGCGAGAAGAGGATACCAGGGCAGGGTAGGATTCAACCCCGAGATGAGCCAACATGCTAGTGAGCAGCAGGGTTTTGTCCTTACAGTCTCCGTAGCGTTTCTGGAGGGTTTCCTGTGGAGTTCTAGGCTGATGCGAGTTGATACCCAGCTCAATGCCAAAGTAGCGGATATCTTCCTGTACATATTCGATCGCCTTACTGACGGCGCCCTCGAGCCCCAGTTGTGCCCGCCAGCTATCCAGTGTTTTTTCCAGCGCCGCGGGCAGCGATCGATCGACCTGATAGAGCTCCAGGGCCCATTTATTGACCTCTGCCCAAGTATCGTAGCCAGAGTATTGGAAGTAATTCAGGGGATCGTGCCAGTAGGGGTATTCACTCTCTGCCAGCACTCCCGCCACATCCCTCAGGTCGAGTGTGTAGGCAAAGTTGCCCTGGTGGCGGGTTTCGCTGACGGGAACTGTATGGTGGTTAAATCGGTAGTTGAGCTTTTTGTCACTAATTACTTTTACAAAGCGGCGGTCTACCGCCTGAGGCCAAGAGAGATAGAGACGGCCAAAATCGTTGCGCGCAAAGATTGGATTGCTGCCATCGATGGTGTAGGTGTAACGGATGATATCGCCTGGGCGGATATCCTCGAGGATATAAAGTGCATTCCACTGCTCGGAATAGAGTTTGCTGGATAACTCTTGTTCGGATTGAAAAAGCTTGAAAGCATCCTCTTTTAAACGATTCAGGCGCTCACCGTCACGCTGGATGCTGATGTCGTGCACCAGCAGCTTTTGGAAGGCTGGATAAAAGCTAAAATTCAGCTCGGCAATTTCATTGACGCCCTGCTGGTTCAGCGGCTCCATAATTACTTGGAAATAGTATTGCTGCTCTTTACCCCAGTGGCGTATCTGAGAATTCGACAGATGCACGCGCACGCTCCCCTGCGCCGGGCGTTTGGAGACCACTGGCGGTAACACTTCAACCCAGTCGGGGGCTGCACTGAATAAGAGTTCCGGGGCTGCTTGTGCGAGAGAAGTAAGAGCGATAAACACGGTGGCCAGTAGTTGGCCGTGAAAACGGTATTTCAAAGTGAGCCTCTAGGGTTATTCACGGCCATGGTTACCCACAGCAGGTGTTTATAGGCCGGAGGTGAGTTCAGGCGCTCGATGGGCAGAGGGTATAGAGAGGGGCAGGGGATTACCGGTTGGGACCGGCAGATCGATAGCTCCTCCTGAACTTCTCGATAGTCGCCCGAACATCCTGGCGCAGCGCCGAGCGGTTGTTGGCTGCAGGCACACCTTTAAGCGGCTGTTATCGCAGCAATATACCTGAACAAAGGGGGAGATAATATTGGGTTGGCCGAGGGTAATGGCTGAATGTGGATAAAAAGGCGTGCTTAGGACAGTGCCCCTCCAAGGCTGTTTGTCTCGGGAGGGGCGCTTGTCGGGTCAGGTTCTACTGGGACTGCTGGGGTTGCTGTACCGGCATGGCTTCCAGCTTTTCCTTCAGCTCTTTGAGCTTTTCCTTTACCCGTGTGGCGTTGTCTGGGCCCATGCGAATCATCAGCTTCTGCACGCCGGGCAGCTTCTCCAGTTTGGGGTCGGCAAATTTATAGTATACGGATGGGCGCACCAGTTTGATGGGACCCTCGACTTCCGGGGCCGCGAGTACTTTGTCGATCGCCTCAAGCACCACTTGGTGGAAGGTTTTATTGCGAATACCCAGTTCGCTGTAGGCCTGTGCCAGGCGTGGATACCAATACTGGTAGAGACCCACGGCGGTATCGGTATTCATCAGGGCGAACAGACGCACCGGCTGGTCGTAGCGACGGTAATTGTCCGGTGACAACTGATAGCCCTCTATGGAGGAACCGCTGACAACAATCGGGCCGCGGATGGTCTTCAGCGGGCGATGCTTATGGATGAGATCCCCACGAGAGCCAGAATTGGCTGCGGCCACCCACTTGCGAATGACTTCGTCAGTTACCAGCCAGCGTGACAGCGCGTTGTCCGGAGCGAGGCTTTCCAGATCGTCGTAAGCGGCCTTATCGCTCTCATTCAGTGGGGGTGGGGGCTCCCTGCCGGGCTCTTCCACCGGCGCAGGTTCCTGAGGTTCTGGGGCGGCAGCCTGTTCTTCAGGTTGCTCGAGTGTTCCGGGCTCAGAGGTGGTCTGGGGCTCCTCAATGACTTTAATTGAGGGAACTTCGTTCTTCTTATCATCACTGGTCCACAGCCAATAGGCTGCTGCAGCGACAACGATCACCACAATAATCCCGATGATCCACCCATGCCTAGACTGATGTTCCGACATTCCCTGCCTCCTTTTGCTGCTATCAGAATGTGACGCTTGGACCACGGCAAAGCGCTTCGGTTTCTCCGCGGTGTCTGAGTTTTACCTTACTCTCCATGAGGGCCGGTCGCAAAGCGGATTTGCCTTGGCCTTGAGCCGTTGCGAAAATTGAGGCCGTCAGAGTTTGAAGACTGGCTACGCCCCCGCCTGGGAGGATGTGTGAATCCCACGGCCAATTAGAGTTGGCTGGTAAAAATATGCGCGGCGAGATAAGAGAGAAAACAATGGTTAGATGCACCAGCTTACTGATTGGTCTATTTCTTGGGGTAGTGCAGATGCTGGGGGGCGTGCACACAGCACAGGCCGCTATGCCGGTTGATCCCTTTTGGCGCAACGCCACCATCTACTTTATGTTGCCGGACCGCTTTTATAATGGCGATAGGGGCAATGACTTCCCCTACGGGCGCAAGGATGACGCGGCATACCTGCGCGGCTTTGCCGGTGGTGACCTGCGCGGGATAATTGAAAAGATCGAGGCCGGTTATTTTAATGAGTTGGGGGTAGATGCTATCTGGATGTCCCCGGTCATCGAGAATATTCACGGTTACAATGAGTCCGACAAGCGCACCTATGCCTTCCACGGCTACTGGCCCAAGGACTGGACCGCGGTGGATGCCAACTTTGGCACCGAGACCGAGTTGGCAGAGCTGATAGAGGCCGCGCACAAGCGCGGTATTCGTGTGTTACTCGATGTGATTCTCAATCACACCGGCCCAATAACCGCAAAGGACCCAGAGTGGCCCGCCAGCTGGTTGCGCAAAGGCGCGCAGTGCGATTGGTCTGATTACGCTGGCAATGTGGAGTGCGCGATCCACGCCAATCTCACCGATATCCTCACCGAAAGCGATGAGCCCGTAGACCTGCCGCCACAGCTTGTGGATAAGTGGAAACGCGAGGGGCGCCTGGGGCAGGAGCAACGCGAGCTGGATGCATTTTTTACACGTACCGGCTATCCGCGCGCGCCCAAATATTATCTGGTTAAGTGGCTGACCGACTGGGTGCGGGAGTACGGAGTAGATGGCTTCCGTGTCGACACGGTAAAACATGTCGAGCCCGAAGCCTGGGCAATCCTGAAAAAAGAGGCAGGCCTGGCTCTGGCCGAATGGAAAGCGAAAAATCCACAGAAGAAACTGGATGACCGGGATTTCTTTATGCTGGGTGAGGTTTACCATTTTGGTGTAAATAATTATGGCCCCACCGTTGGTCGTGTTTACGA
The DNA here is from genome assembly GCF_041447225.1 of Microbulbifer echini. NCBI lineage: Bacteria > Pseudomonadati > Pseudomonadota > Gammaproteobacteria > Cellvibrionales > Microbulbiferaceae > Microbulbifer > Microbulbifer echini. The sequence continues at coordinate 245,494 of NZ_JBGMEL010000004.1, forward strand.
TTACAGTGATCAACAAGTGGATTTCTACCAGTACGGTTTCGACAGCCTGATCAACTTTGATTTTGCCCAGGTGGCCAGCCAGCCCGCCGAAAATATCTTCTCCAGCTATTCCGCTGCACTTAACGATGGCGAGTTAAAGGGTTTGGGGGTGCTCAACTATCTGGGCTCCCACGACGACCACCACTCCTTCGACCGCGAGCGCAAACAGACCCGCAATGCTGCCAGTAAATTGATGCTGGCACCGGGCGCGGTGCAGATTTATTACGGCGATGAACTTGCGCGCCCCATGACCGATGCCCGAGCCCATGGCGACGCGGCCATGCGCAGCCCCATGAACTGGGGCGACCTAAAAAAATATGAAACCCGCGCACTGCTCACCCATTGGCAGAAGCTCGGCCAATTCCGCCGCGCGCACCCCGCCGTGGGCGCCGGTGTACACAAGAAACTCGCCGATAAGCCCTACACCTTTGCCCGCACTCTAGCGGGGGAGCCGCCGGTGGTGGTGGCAATGGACCTGCCCAGCGGGGAGAAGCGCATTTCTGTAAAAGGCGTGTTTGCCGATGGTGCGGTGTTAACAGATTACTATTCTGGTGAGCGTGTAAAAGTCGAGGGCGGCAATGTTACTTTTAATACCAAAGGGGATCTGTTGCTGCTTTCAGCTAAGTCAAAATAGCCCCAGTTTTTAACAGACCCAGGAAAGAAAAAGCCCGACAAATTATTGTCGGGCTTTTTTGTGGCGCTTTCGACGAGCTATTACACGTCGGTGTTGGTGAACTGGTTACACACCATCACATCCACGTCCAATTGGCCGATCACCCGCTCGGCGGTATTACCACGTAGTAGCGAACCGGTTTCACCGAACTGGTTGAGTGTGCCCATTACCACCAAATCCGCATCAATTTCCTTTGCCACGGTTTCCACTACATCGCTGGTATAGCCCTGCTTCACGTGAATGCGGTGGGTGGGCACACCGGTCTTATCAGCGAGCTTGGCCAGGGCGCCCCGATCCGGATAGCGCATGGAATCCAGGAAGGCATTCACCAGGTGCAGCTCGGCACCATAATGGCCGGCGATATAGGTGGCGCGCTCGCTGATCTGCCGATTTAGCTGGCGCTGTTCCAGGGTCTTCGCCTGGTAGTTCACCGTAGCCAGAACTACTTTACGCGCCGCCTTGGCGCCGGGGCGAATCAACACCACGGGGCAGCGTGCGGTTTTCAAAACCCGCCACTTGGATTCCGCGAAGGTAAAGCGGCGGGTGGATTTCTTGTGCACCGGTAGGTAGATCATTTCCGCATTGCAGCGCTTGGCCTCCTGTACGATGGCTGCCTGCCAGTCACTGGACCAACACACAGTTATCTCACAAGTGAGGCCGGCGGCGGAAATGGGGTCGCGAATCTGCTCGCGGAACCAGGATTCATCGCGGAAGAGGTGGTCGTTCACTGCGCGGGTATCCACAGCCTCTCCGTTCACCGCGACAAACACAGCCAGACGCGGCTGCGGGTTGCGCCCGCGAGAAGTGCTCATTGCCCGCTCTAGGGCCACATGCTTGTCATCGTTGGGGTCCACGACCACGAATACGGTATTTTGCTGCTCCATCTTTCCTCCAGAACAATGGCTTTTTCCGGTCTCTGCCTTGTGCAGTTGACTCTTGGGTCTACGTTATCATGGGGCGTCTCTGACGCGGAGCATTTACCGCTTTAATGCGTTGAAAAGCGTGCCACTGAGACCTTGCCGCGGGCGTATGATGAAGTAATGAGGAGAATTCGTATTGAGCCAGATCAAATGGGTGATCCAGCACGAGAGGCATTGGGCAATGGAGGTAAATTTACAGTCGTTTTTTCGGGTATTGTATTGCCTTCATTTAATCACTCTCAATATCGCCAAGTGTGTCGGTAGTTGTGGGAATCCAGGCATTAAGTCAAAGTCGGCAATTATCATTCCAGAATGTTGAAGCGCGCTTTCTTCCTGTGCATGTTCGTTCAGGAAATCAAACCCCGGAAATACCATTTCGGTCTTCTGCTTGATAAGAGGAAGTGAAGCTTCTTGCCTACTTTTCGCTCTACTGGCTTTGACTACAACCAGTAGTTCATAAGTTTTCCTAATTACCACCTACGCTAAGCTAATTTTCAGCAATCTTTCTGGCATCGGTGGTGTCCGAAGTGAGATAAAGACAAGTCGGGGAATAAGTGCTGACAAATCAAATCTCCGATTAAATCGGTATTGGAATTCAGCCAAATAACGCTTTGCATACTTCGGCCTAATTGCATGATAGGTGCTACGTAGTGCACTCTTTAAATTACCGAGAACCGTATTCACCCAATAAAATTCAGGCTCCTCAACGGAACTCCGACCTCCACCAAAAACGATCTTGTCATATGCACATCCGGCAGCTGTAACGGCATTGAAGCACGCAAGACCGTCAGGGATCACTGTGCTGCCGTTACAGAGATGTTTTTTGCTCCAGGCAGAAATCTCACTGCTCCTGAACCCCTTGACAATACGTGTTGGCCGCCCTTTCTTGGTGGTTCCAACCGCAGCCACAAAGGGCGTTTTACCCTTAGCTCCACGCCCAGGCTTGCATCCTGTAGGCTCTCCCCCGAGATAGGCAGCATCCAGCTCAACGAAGCCAGACAGCTTGTATTGGTTGTCTCGCTCCATATCACCTGCATGAGCTTGTGCTTCATACGCCAGGTCGCGTTGTATGAGATACACAAATGACGTGACAACTCCATACAAGAGATGTCTTTCTTATCCTGGATGATGAGAAAAATCCCAAGAAGCCAAGTAGTAAGGGGCAACTTGGTGGAATCAAAGATCGTACGGGCAGTGATCGATGTCTGACGCCGACATCGATTACATTGCTTGAGCTTTCGGTGAGATAGATCACAATGCTTGTGATGCCCACAGTGAGGACAAGAAAATTCGTTTGGTCAACGCCACTGGCAGAGAGCATCGAAACACTGCTCTTCGGTGCCATATTCGTGGAGGAATTGAGTCAAGCTAATGCCTTTCTGGAACTGCACCTTATTACGGGTCATGATCTATTCCCTTTTGAATCAACTAGACAACTGTATTTATATACAAGTGATTTTGACTTGGTAAGGGTGTTAATTAGGTAATATAAAGGTATCTGGTGTGAGTGCGAATCAGTTTTTTCTTTGGTAATTTTATAACACCGAAATAATTCTCCCTTAAGTATTTCAAGTTCATTTGAACGTGAGAGTTTTTTAATCCCGCTTTGTATTAAATTGTATTTAACCCAGTATTAAAAGCTAACAAAACGGTAGTAGATCGAATTCAGGTTGCGTGTTTTTACCCTATCTATCCGAAGCCCATTGGACAAGGGGAAAAAATCGAAACCGGGTAGTCAATTTTTCGGGTTAAATACCAATAAGATATATGAAGGACAACCTCAATGAAAAAATTGTTATATAAAATTTATGCTTTCCCAAATTTTTTCAGTTGACTCTCAAGTAGCTTGAGAGTCCATACTTCAAATCATACGCGGAAGGATGAACAGAGGCGAATCTATGTTTAGGATTGGTGAGTTTTCAAAAATAGCCCAAACCGCTGTTTCACAACTGCGATATTACGATCAAATCGGCCTGTTTCAACCTGTCCATACCGATGGGTCCACAGGCTATCGATACTACAGCACCGCCCAGTTACCGGAATTAAACCGCATTATTGCTCTGAAAGAACTGGGTATCTCGCTCGAACAAATCAAAGTGATGGTTCTTAAGGACGTCTCGGTGCAAGAAATTCAAGGTATGTTACTGCTCAGAAAGGCGGAGATAGAACAAACAGTACAGGAGCAAATCAATAGGCTGAAGATTATCGAAGCGCGTCTCAAAGAAGTTGAGAATTCTGAGTGCTTGAACACCGATGAAATAATCCTAAAAAGTATCGCTGAGCAGCTATTTTATTCCGTTCGAAAGGTTATGCCTAATCTATTCGACACTATCCACTTGGTGACAGAGCTGAGAGAGTATGTACCTGCCATGACCGAAAAAGATCAACTCGGTCCTCTTACGATCATTCTTCACGGGGATGCTTTTAGTATTGAGAATGTAGATATCGAAGTAGGATTTACGGTTAAGAACGAAGTTGATAGTCCTCTATTGCTGCCAGGAGGGGGTGAAGTTAAAGGAAGAACTTTACAGTCAGAAGAGAGTGTTATCTCTACTATCCGAGTAGGCGCCTTTGAAAATGGGTACGAGAAATATGCCCAGCTTGGCAGGTGGATAGAGAATAGTGACTTTCAAATATCAGGGCCAGCAAAAGAGATATTTCTGAAACCACCATCTCAAGGCAATCCTGAAGATTGTGTTTGTGAAATTCAGTTTCCAGTGACTAGGCCGACCACTCTTATCTAAAATTCTAAACTCAGAGCTAGTAGCTATTAAGATAATAAAGAAATAGAGAATATTTATTTTTTAAGGAGTATATCTTTAAGGTTCTGGGAGTCTTACGTCCAGAAAACAGCAATATGTTCTGCTATTAATCACTAAGTAATTCATGAGGATGAAAATGAAAGTTGTCAATCAAATTACCATCAATGCTCCGATTAATAAAGTTTGGGCAATATTATCTAAAGATTTTAGCGAGGTTAGTAGTTGGACCAGTGCGGTGGCCACATCCACTGAGAATCCTGACTTGCCCAAGGGGGGGGGCGAAAGTGTGAACTACCTGATGGAGCCATTGCCAGTGAAACACTAATAAATGTTGATGGTGACCAGTATACTTTTTCTTACGATGTGAAACTATCTAGTATGCCATTTTTTGTTAAATCTATGATGAACACCTGGCGGATTGAACCGAATGGTAAAGGCCAGCCGCAAGTTACCTTTGAAATCGGCGTATCTTTGCTGCCCATATTTGCGCAAATCATGGGTCCTTTAATGAAGAAACAGTTCAACAAGCTTGCCAGCATAATACTTGACGAACTCAAATATTTCTCAGAAACAGGTCGGGTTCATCCACGTAAAGAGAAACAAATAAAGACAAATATGGTCAAAGCGTCTTAGCAGAAAACTAAAAATGCCAGTCAATGATGTTTTAGGGGCTAACCAGATCTAGCCTCTTTCTGACATGCCATTTAAAAACAATGGCAGATTTAATCGGCAGTATATTTAATTAGATTGCAAGGTATGCCAATGTCGTTCTTGATGGATCTAAATAGCGGGGAAAAAGCAATTGCAGGTGCTCCAAGACTCACTATAAATAACAGCAAACGTAGTTACGTTCCGCAGCACTTCTTACAGTATGCACACACAAAAGAAACGGTAGAAGAGTTGGTGTTGGATATTCGCTTTGATGAAAAATTTCCAGTATTTGTCTGTGAAGACAATTCTGGAGTGTATATTCAAGTCGGCATTATCGGATACGACAATTATACCCCGCTACTAAAGCAATCTTCAAAAAAAATTGTTTATGGCAGAAAGTGGCGGGTAGAGCCATACTTGCCGACTTCTGAAATCATTCAAACTGTGTTTTTAGCACTACAGAAGGCCCGTGAACATGAAGTGCGAGAATTATTTAAGCTGTCCCATCGACCTATGACTAGCACTCCTTTCAATACTCATCATGATCTACCCTTAATGGTAGAGCTTGCTGAAGAACTGATGATGTCAATAGCCAACACAGGTGCCAGTAAGATTAAATGGGTTGATCATTGGTTTGATGATTTATCCTACGATGCTGCAAGATTTACTAATGCAAAAGTAAACCCCCTTAGGAATGGTGGATACTTAATCGAGGTGTCTATAGATAAGGCTCCTAGGAGTCGGCTACCGGAGCTAGACAATGGAGATGTAGCGTTCGTAGTTTCTGACTTGAGCCGTAATACGATTTATCATTGTTTAATGGAGGCACTGGTGAATTTGAGCAATCGTCACGTTGCTGAAAAATTCACCTATAAAGGATTTGCTCGCTTTAGTGTCAATGTTGACATCATAGCAACTGGAAAACTCTCTTTAACCAGTCGAAATACATCCAAAATTAAAACTGACACAGAATTCCTAAATAAATTAGAAAAATTAAATGATGAAATAGATTCAAACCGAGTGCCGGTGATCTCAAAAGGAGAGTTGGGTATAAATATTATACGAAGATTATTGTCATTTATTCCTTTGCACGGTTTCTTACCAAAATAATTTCAATAATTACCTTTGATCATTATTGAAGTAGAAATTATCGCCAGGGCTGTCCCACATAAATCGGTGCAAAAATGAACAAAATAGATTTAGAATAGCCATCTTTTTGATAAGTAGAGTGTTTTTTAGACAAGATTGATAGCGTTAGCCTTTTACACCACTTTGACGACATGGAAGCTCCTCGGGTTGATCGGTACAAGCTGCATGCCCTACCCGATATTTTACTTATCATGTTTTGCGGTGTCATTTGTGGTGCGGAAAGCTGTAGAGATTTTGTTGATTTCACAGAATCGAAAAAAGATTCACACCGCTAAATAACGGTATACCCTCAAAAAACACGTTTAGCCAGGTTATTTCAAGCTTAGACCCCGAGCAATTTAAGCGCTGTTTTCTTCAGTGGGTTCAAGGTATCCAGCAAGAACTGGGTAACGTGATTGCGATTGATGGAAAGATGTTAAGGCGCAGCTTCGATCAGGCTAACAAACGATCTCCTATACATATGGTGAGCGCTTTTGCGTCCAAAGCTCGGCTTGTTCTTGCACAGCAAAAGGTAGAAGAAAAGTTGAATGAGATTACGGCCATACCGAAGTTACTGGAGGCCCTCGATCTCAATGGTGCGATTATTACGATTGACGCCATGGGTTGCTAGAAAGCGATCACCCAGAAGATTATAGAACGAGGAGGCGATTACGTAATCGCCGTGAAGGGCAACCAGGACAAGCTGTACCGACAAATTACTGCATATTTTAATAATATATTCGATATGCAGCATCACAAGCACGTCGACACTGATTGTGTAGAAGAGGTGATCCGAGGGCGAATAGAATCCAGAAAATGTCTCTCTACTAGCAGTATTGAATGGCTTGAAGGTAAAGATCAATGGCACGGCCTAAAAAGCGTTATCGCAGTCCAGGCGAAGCGACTTGTAGCTGGGTGCTCCAGCTGTGAAACACGCTACTATATAAGTAGTTTAGAAGCACACTCAACAGAACTAAATCATATTATTCGATCTCACTGGGGTATTGAAAACTCGCTGCACTGGATTTTAGATGTGGTTTTTCGTGAGGATGATAGTCGCTTTAGGTTGGGTAACGCAGCCGAGAACATGGCGATCTTGAGGCATTCGGCACTAAATCAGTTGCAAGTGGCAAAGCCCAATTTTAAAAAAGATATGAGCATTAAAAGGCTTCGAAAAAAGGCTGGCTGGGATAGCGAGACTATAGACAAGATAATTACAGCCACGATTTAGGATAATTTATATGGGACAGCCCTGCTATCGAGGGGTAGACAAAATGGTGGGACACAGCGGCGCCTCGGTCAGCAATGATCAAGGTGATTAAACAGAAGTCAGCCGACGGCATAGTAGCCAAATGCCAAGATTAATACCTTGGACAGGGTGAAGGCCTGAACCTGAAATCCACGAGTTAAAAGACAGGGCTAGCCTACCGATATGTTTCCAGTCGGATAAGTTGAGGTAGCGCACTGCCATGACACTCAACTCAAATGAAGAGCTGCTCGACGCTATCGTTGGGTAGAGATTCATTACGGATAGGGAACCACCCATTGCGGACCCGCACGATGGGTGGTGTGGGGGCCGGTAGCTAAAAACTACCGGCTACCCGATTTACATGCTGGTGAGCTGTGGATCATGCCAAACATCCACATACTCTCCAGCTATTAAAAATCTGTAACCTGGCGGCAATGCAAGATATTGCTCCACTTCAGGTAAATATTCTGAGATATGGCTAACGTGCAATGGCTTGAAAAAATCTGCATCTTGAGACAATTCTTCGCCGCACCAAATATACCAACCACATGTTCCGTTTTCTGGATTATGTCGCAAGCCATTGATTGGAGCCTTGCCAATGGTTTCGATAGCAATACCTAGCTTCTCTTTACCCATACAAGGAAAAGTTAGAGTATTGAACCTTTTACATACTTCCTCTTGACTAGACATAATTTTTCCTAAGGCATGTAACGCTCGCAGCACGGGCCGGAGGTGCGAAGCACCGGAGGTCCAGCAAATGCAACGCATTTGCGAGCGTACCTGCGCTTGGTACGCCCAGCATGGGCGTGAATTAATGGGGTGAGAGTCCCCTGTAGGAGGATCACCATTTAATGGGTTCCATTAAATGCTAACTACTAGCGAATGGCAACTGCAATACCGCGAGGTCTTGTGGGGAGGAAGCCGCTAGCAAAACTACGAGCTGACGAACAGAAACATCCTATAAGGCTTAGCCTGGAGGCGAGGTGGCCAAGGACACCGAAGCCATGTGATCTAACGGGTAGAGTAAATGATGCAGTTGTGTAGTGAAAGTTCACGTTCTTATCTGGGGAGATCTGTTTAGCTTGCTGCTGTGAAATTGTCAGCGTGGCCGCTGACTCATAAGTAGGCCCAACCCGCTAGCCACCATCGCGGGGTAAACAAAAATGGTGGGACACAGCAGCGCCTCGGTCAGTAATGGTCAAGGTGATTAAACAGAAGTCAGTCGACGGCATAGTAGCCAAATGCCAAGATTAATACCTTGGACAGGGTGAAGGCCTGAACCTAAAATCCACGAGTTAAAAGACAGGGCTAGCCTACCGATATGTTTCCAGTCGGATAAGTTGAGGTAGCGCACTGCCATGACACTCAACTCAAATGAAGAGCTGCTCGACGCTATCGTTGGGTAGAGATTCATTACGGATTGGGAACCGCCCATTGCGGACCCGCACGATGGGTGGTGTGGGGGCCGGTAGCTAGAAACTACCGGCTACCCGATTTAAATGCATGTTACTCCCAGCCTAGCTCGGAATATGTTTTTTTATCTTCTTCGGGGTAATCACTGTTGTACTCTCCCCAGCCCATGTACTCATAGTACTTTGTCATAGCTTCAAAATATGATGAAGCCTCACAGTTCCATGTAAGTTTGGCCCCAGGCTCAAGCAAACTACGTGCACTGTCACCATGAGGGCCAGCGGGACAAAAAGTCTGCTCGTTTTCATTTTCTATCCAGAGTTCGTGCTTCATAATTCTTGTTGGCATTTAACGATTGAGTTGTGGGGCCGCCGAGCGAAGCGAGGGAGCTAACGCGCAGCGTTAGCGGTCCCTACCAACGACTTGTTATATTTCACAGAGTTTTTGAACCAACTTACTCCCTTTGCCCTCATACTTTTCATTAATCATCACAGGCAGACTATTTTTACCTAACTCAAGTTTAATGCCGATAATTAGCTTTTGTGATGTTTCAAGAAGAGAGATAAGTATCTCTGAATCAATACTGTGTTTTATAATTTTACCATTAAATGGATAAACTTCTCTGCTGTTATGAGCTACTTTTGAGTTCCGGTAATCTTTGAGATCAAGCTTTTCGAAAAGCTCTCCTGTTTGTAACTTCAACTCTTCCAATGAATCAGTAAGAACCTCTTTGTATTTTGACACAAGAGAGTACTGAGAAAGCTGTTCTTTCCCCTCATACAGCCTTGAGAGTGAAATCAAAATTTCATCGTGCATTGACCGTTGGATAATTGCGAAAACTTCACTTGCTGTATTTGTCAAAGTTTCGACAGAGTGTTTGTCAATGAAAAGCTCTAAATAAGTTTGAACAACTCTCCTGATTCGTGTCGTTTCATATACAAACCAATCTAAATCAGACATCTCAGACTCCGATTACTGAAGAAATATAACGCCTCAAGAAGAGGCGCGCGCTTTTTGCACGTCCTTCTTGCTTGACTTGTATGGTTGTTCTTGTCCGATTCTGATGTTGAAAATCCTTTTCGCTAACGGGTAAATTGAGACCCACCTTCGGCGGCCACCGAAGGCCTTGTTTATCACAGTTCGCTGCCTGGCCGGTTCATAAAAGACCGATAACAAGTATGAACGTGATAAGCACTCACTAGGCATAACTCGAATAGTCATGTGGGCCGCGAGCCCGAATAGCAAGGCGGAGATAGCTTATCTTATGGAACCTCAAGAGATCAATGTCGGTATCGATACTAGCAGCAAACAGCTCGATATCTTTGTGAGACCAACTGGCCAATTCTTTAGTGTTACCAATGATAAGGATGGTATTAAGGACGCCATTAAACAACTGCAACCCCTTAAACCCAAAAGGGTACTTATCGAGTCCACCGGAAGGCTTGAACTGGAGTTTGTCTGTGCTGCCCATAAAGCGGGATTGCCGATAGTTGTTTGCAATCCTTCGCAGGTAAGAAACTTTGCAAAGTCAGCGGGACGACTCGCCAAAACTGACAAGCTGGATGCTGTCGACATTGCTCACTTTGGGGAGGCAATGAAGCCGAGGCTATCGTCGATAAAACCTGAAAAATTAAGGAATATCAGTGACTTACTGGTTGTAAGAAGCCAGTGCTTGGAGATGAGCACCATGCAAAAGAACCGCCTTAGGCGAATGCCTAAATCTGTACACAAACCCATTCAATCCATATTGAAAGCCATCAAAAAAGAGTTAGAAGTAATCGACAAACAGCTGGATAAACTCGTTAGCAGTATTTCCGAATGGCGACAAAAACGTGACCTATTGTTAAGTGCTAAAGGGGTCGGAAATGTATTGGCCTACACCCTGATGAGCGAACTACCTGAATTGGGAAAACTGAACCGAAAAGAGATTGCTGCACTCGTTGGTATCGCCCCAATGAACCGCGATAGCGGCAGCTTCCAGGGCAAGAGATATATTCGAGGCGGAAGGCATCGCGTACGCACAGTTCTGTTTGTTTCCATCATGTCAGCTATCCAGTGCCACCCTAAATTAAAGCCGATGTATAAGCGATTAGTCGACGCTGGCAAACCCAAAAAAGTGGCTCTCATTGCCTGTATGAGAAAGCAACTTACCATCCTGAATACCATGGTGAAAAATAACACCTACTGGGATGAAAATATGGCTTAAAAGCTTGACGAGGAACCATAGTCACTTGTTAAGGCTTTTTACATAAGCCATGATAATTTCCCGCTTATCTTCAATTGACAGCCTTATATATGAAGAGAACTTCTCCTCCATATTGCTAATCACCTGCAGTTCCGAATTGGTTAAATCTCCATCAATATCAGCAACCAGTCGCTTACTTGGTTTGTAACCTAAAGCATCAGTGGTACGACCATCTTTATCTTGGATATCATGAATATATGAGAAGCTCTCTAGGGAGAGGATAAAATCAACCCAACTTCCAGAGGCGAATGAGACTAGGCTTTCAACAGCAAAAGCTGGAATAAATTTATCGACCTCTATTTTATCCGAAATATAGTCAAAAAATTCTTTTGCACTACTTATATCTTCAATAGTACTAATTACATTATCTGCATGAGCTGTATCTACCTGTCTATAAATAGTTTTTACAAGCTCTTCAATTTTTCTGGAGGCGACTGTAAGGTTCGAGACCGCATCATTAGTACTCTTTAATTGAGAGCCAATATTTCTTTCGCTTAGAAAGCCAAAAAACATACCTGCGAGCTGCTTCCGAAGATAAACCTCAATGTCTTTAGCATATGTAAACCCAAAAAAACCATTGTTTGTATCAGAAAGCCTAACCTGATCGATAAAATTAAATATATTCTTTGCATGATCTTGGTTTTCAATAGACGGATAGGTTATTTCTTCCGCAAAATCTTTGCTCTTATTCTTCTGATAAAAGTTATGATCACTTAACACCCCTTCTTTAACAAAGGTAAAGACAGGTATTCCTAGCTCTTTTGCCGCTATGAATTCTGCATTGGTAATTGATTTATCAGGATCAATTTTATGTTTCCCACCAAATCGCCCACCAATGATCAGTATAAAGAGTTGGCAGTTAGATATTTCATTTATACACGATTCGTGTGTATGTAAATCTGGATGGTAGAAAACATCGCCTCTCTCACTAAGAGATGTTTCAAACCCAAAGCTTTCAGAGAAACTAACAAGTCTATCTCTTACTTCTGATAGGTCATAACATGTTGAACTGATGAACACTCTTGGTACTGCCATCTGTAATCCTTAATTGCTTATTCCGTGTGACCTTAACGCCTGGCGCACAGGCAAAGCGCGCAGTGCTTTGTCCAGCCACACGAAGTATGGCGATTGTGCCGCCACTAGTTAGGTGATCCTTGATCATAGCTCAGACATATCTAGATTCTTGGAAACATTAACACCTAGCTTGCTAAGCTCTTCAACCGACCATTTGTAGGTTTTAAGGGTGTCTTCCTTCGAAAAGGCTACATACATATTTTCGAAGGCTAACTCAGCCAAAATTTCTATGGCTTTAAAACCAATCGCGTCTTCATTTTCCCCACCTAAGTATGCAGATGTAAAAGCCTTATCAAAAAGATCGAGACGTTTCCTAGATGAATAATTAGGCATTTTCTTAAGTGCGCTCAATCGCTTTCTTTCGGGCTCAGTTGGATCAACCAAGGCAGCCTCAAGCTCTTTCGCCAAAATCGAAACGCTTTCACATACAGGCATAATCTCTCCTGTCACCTAACTCTCAAAGCAGCGGTGCGTAGCATCCGCTGCCTTTGCTTGTTATGGGTTGCCCCACTTGCTTAAAATATTGTCGAGCGCTTTAACAACCTTCTCGCGCTTAACGCCCTTATTTATACCCTTTGGCAACTTCGAGTACCATGGGTGCCAATAATGTTCTAAATCATGGCCTTCTTCTCGAGTAGAAGTGTGTACAGACTTTAAAAAGTATTCTTTGCATTCTTGTACTTGATAAGTGCTCGCAAACTGAAAAGTGAAATTACATACATCCGCAAAATAGACCCATTTTTCAATTAGATTATCTCTTGAAGCATCAACAGGAACACCACCCTCATTTTGAGTACTCATATAATCGATGTGCTTTTTTGGGTCTGCGATTTCTCGCCATACTCTACTCATTATTTTTTAACCCATAACGAAATAGATATGCGGAACCGTTAAGAAAGTTGGCAGTGCCTTTGCGTAAGCAAAGGGAATGACAATTTTTAGGTTTCCGCATCATCGGGTTGTTATTTGTTGCTCGTGGCACTGTGTACAAATTCACTACAAATATCTTTCTT